>JAGNMU010000104.1 GCA_017991005.1 Gemmatimonadaceae bacterium
GAGTGCCCGGCGATGGTGCCAAACTGGTTGGCGCGCTGCGTTGCCACCACGCGCAGCGATCGCACGGCGCGCGCGCCGGGATTTCTCCCTGACGCCAAGGCCATCGCGCCTGCCGCCGAGGCGCCAGGGCGCGGCACCACGTGAATGCCCATCACCAGCCCCGCCATGTTCTCTTCCGCATGGTGCACCGACGACATCTCGTGCCCGCCTGCTGCATTTCGCGGCTCGATCGCCTGCACCAGCGCCATGTGACGCACAAGGTGACAATGAAAGAGCCAGTTGCCCGGACGCTCCGGCACCCACGTGAGCGCCAGCGTCCCGTTGGCTCTGATCACCTCCGTCACCAGCCGCCGTTGCCGGTCGACGGGCAGAATCGTGTCAAGCACACCATCACCGCGCGCGGTGAGCGTGAAGTAGAACCCATGCAGATGCATCGGATGTTGCGCGGCGCTCGCGTTGATCACGCGCCAACGCACCGTGTCGCCAACGGTGTAGCGCAACCGCTCCGTGCTCGGCCAACTCGCACCGTTCACCATCATCTTGAACGCGGGGTCGTGTTTGAGGCGCGGATCATCATCGTCGGTCCAGCGGCTGATGAGCAGAATGCGCTCACCGCGCGGCGGGACACTCCCCTTCGCATCCACGATCAACGCGCCCACCAGCGGCCCTTCGCCTTTCTCTCCGCTCGGCCAGTCATCCGGAACAGGTGCGGTCGGATGCTGCACCACAGGCCGGACGCGCGCCCAATAGTAGTACGTGCCAGCCGCCGTCACGCGAAACGTGACCGTGGCGCGTTCGCCCGGCGCGAGCATGACGGAGTCCGTGCCACGCGCCGCCGCATGGTCGTTCAGGCCAAACACAGCGAGTCGTACGCCGAGGGTGTTGTGCAACCGCACGCGCATCAGCGTGCCCGACCGCGCGCGCAGCAACGGCCCCGGCACCCTGGCCGGCTGTCCATCCTCCACGAACGTGAAGGCCGGAAGCTCGGCGCCTTGCGCGCCTTCCGGTCGCCAGCGCACTTCGCGGATACTCAGCGATGCGGTGAGTGTATCCGCCACCCGTCGACCGACAGCGCGACGGAAGTCTTCCAATTGCGCCAGTGGTGGAGGCGCGTGACCAACAGATCGCGGCGCGGCTCCGCGTGGAGCGTTCGAGACGGCAAGGGCAGCGACGACCAAGATCAGTAGAGTTCGCATGGGCGATTATGCCGCCCGCCATCGCGTGGCGCTATCGCCCGCCACAGCACGCCAAAGGTTGAGCTTGCCTCGGTGCTGCCCGCGAAAGTGATTCTGGGGGACACCCTTCGGAGTACGTCATGCGGTCTCGCTCATCGTTTCGCCCTCTGTTGATCGGTCTGACGCTTGTCGCCGTCGGACTCGCGGGCGCCTGCGCGGGTTCTGGTGACGCGGTCGACGGTCCTGGCACCAGGGGTCCCGGCGATACCACCACGACGCCGCCGTCCGGCCTTCCGACCACGGATGAACAGGCGGTCGCGCTGGTCGACAGCATCGCGAGCCGCATCGGTACCCTGCAGCAGAGCGCGGGCTACGCCTCGCCCGACGCGATTGCGAGCCTGCTGCGTGCGACAGCGGGTGTGCGTGGTGTGCAGATCACGAGCGATGGCAATGTGGTGGCGATCTTCCCGCGTGGCATTCCGGTCACCTTCTTCAACAACGCGCCTCGCATCGGGACGGCACCAACGCCGGTTCCGGTGAGGGCGTCGGCCCGAGCATCGGCGCGAGCATCGGAGCCACGACGCGGTGTACACCAGGTCTCCGCGGTGCCACCAATCGCGTCGAGCGTCGATGCCAGCGCGTCGATGCTGGTGGGGACAGACGTGGCCATCACCGCGCCGCGCAACGTCCGCGTGCTGGATGGGCGCGGCACCGCCCTCAGTGTCGGCGATGTGGACTACGGCGCGCTGTTCACGCAGGCCGGTTTTCGGAATGTGACGACCGGTCCGTCCACCATCGACGCACTCGCCACGGTGAACGGCGACGATGTGTTGATGATTCTCGGACACGGCGGCATCGCACTCCAGGACACCTTGGGGATCCTGCCAACGCTGGGTTTCGGCGTGTGGACTGCTACCCGGTTCACCAGCGCCAACCTCGCACTCTACAACTCGCGATGGCGCAGTGGGCAACTGGGAGTCGGGTGCGCGCCACACAATTTCAACGCCACCACAGGCGTGACGACCAATGAGTGTCACTTCATCATGCTGCCGGAGTTCGTTCGTCGAAGCAACTGGCGGTTGCACGGCGGTGCGATGGTGATCCTCAATATTTGTGAAGGCGCTTCCGCGCCTGCCGCAGACTTGCACACGGCGCTATATCGCGCCGGCGCCGCGTCGATCATGGGATGGACCGACCTCACCTTCACGCCGTTTGCCAGTCACGCGGTGCCGCAGGCGATCGACTTCATGTCCGGCGCCAACTTCTACGCGCATGTGACGGCCGCACCGTTTCGTCCATTCACCTGGTCGAATACGAAACGTTATCTCGACAGCATCGGCCTGGCAAAATTCAACGTGGCCTCGATGGGAACGCCGGCCGTGCCAGTCCGCGGGACGTTCGGTGACACATCGCGGCTGGTGCTGCTCTTCGATTCGCTCAAGACCAACAACAACGCGATCTTTCATCCCAGTCTGCTGCCCATCTCGGTTGACGCGGCGCGCGGCGAGCTGTCGCTCGGCGGCACCTTTGCGTCGCCAGCCGCACTCACGTCGCGCACCGTGCGCGTTGGCTCCCGCGCCGCGAGCATTCTGTCCTGGTCGTCCACCAACGTCGTGGTGGATCTGCAGCCCGGCGACGAGGGCAGTGTGGTTGTCGTCACCACTGACACCACCGGGTCCACCGATTCCACCAATGCGCGCATGCTCTCCAAATGGGAGGGAAGCATCTCCTACACGCGCACCCAGTATGGTGTGTTGCAGGATGTTGTATCGACGACTTCACGCTTTCGCGCGGACATCGGCGACTACTGGAGCGGACCGCACGGCACGCTGCTGAGAAACTTCTCCGCCACACGCAACGGCGTGCCCGGCATCGTGCTGCTCTCCGACAGCGGCTCCACCTGCGGCGTCGGTACCAGCGGCGTGTACGATGGATCGCCGGCTCTCTATCGAGAAACCTGGTTGCTGACCGGCGCGCCATCGCTGCCCATCACCACCAGTACCGCGCGTGGGTGTGTGGCCACGCTCTTTCTGCCAGCCACGCCCGGTTCTGGTGGTGGTCAACTTGGTGTGTTCGCGCGGAGCGGCAACGTGAAGACGGTCATCGTCACCACCGACGACGGCCTCGGCAATCCGCAGACGACCACGCGCACGGATCAGATCATCTTCGCCATGAGCGATGTACTCGGCGGGAGCGGTGTGGCCGGCGCCGCGATCGGTGTGAGTCCGCAGTTCGCCGTCACCGCTGGTACGCTGCCGCGTACCACGCTCGACGGGCTCACGACGTATCGCTTCACGTGGGGGGCGATGAACGCGACGACGCACGCAAGCACCACGGTGAAACGGTAGCCTGCTTGTGCGGTGTGGCACATGCGGCCGGAGCTGGCAGTGAAGATGTGAGCGCGCGTTGTCCGTGCCGTCATGCGCGAAAGACTCGCTGCTGTTCTGGCACCGCAGCGATCTCCAAGATTCGCACGCGGTCGGCCGCGACCCACGACTACGCGCAGTTCGGATCGGGCGACACCCGATACAGATGCACCGAAAGCGCCGCAATCCACACCCACCCGACCACCACCGCCAGCCAAATGCCGATCGATCCTTTGGCCAGCGCCGGCACCGCGAAACCGCCAAAGAATCCGAGCAGAACGACGATTCCCGCCGCGAGCGAAACACGCGCCATGGTACGCGCGCCGCGCCGCTGCAGCACGCGCGATGCCAGCAGCGCGCTCACCGCGAGCGCGACAAACCCGAGTCCGCCAGCGGCAAAGTGTCCGAGACCCATCGGACTGATGGACGTCGGCGGTCCGAGTGGTGTGCCGACGGGAAAGCCGTCCATCGGGTCGGCCTTGAGCACCGACGCCGCCAACATGCCGACACCGTAGAGGCCGAGCGCGATGGTCGTGGCTCGGCCTGCAGGCCTCATCACCCGCCACATCCCGATGGCGGCCGCAATGACCATGAGACCGCTGACGACAAAGTTGGTCGTTTGCACCCAGCCACCGGCACCGTTGGCGAGCACGCTGAGCGGATGACGCGCGAAGCTGAAGCCGTCGCGCACGAGCCCTTGGCCGATGCCCGTGATCAGGTAGATCGGCCCGACGATCACGCCGTATCCCAGCAGTGATCGCGTGACGGCCGCGCCGCGGTCGAAGGTGCGTCCATCTGCTGCCCCGCGTGTGCGGGCCATCGCGTCGCCGGTCGTCATGAACCGCTCCGATGTCTGGTGGAAGGATCCCGAACCTACGATATTGCACTTATGAGTGCAATATCAGCTCCTGGCGTCGGTGCGCACGCGGCACGCGTGGCGCGCACCCGTCTCGCCATCGTCGACGCGGCGCGCCTGCTCTTCCTGCGCGACGGGTACGCGGGCACCACCATGGAGGACATCGCCGAGGAGGCTGGCGTCGCCAAACGCACGGTGCACTACCAGTACCCCGACAAGGAGGCGCTCTTTGGCGAGATCGTGCACGAGTTCATCGCGTTCGCCGAAACGTTTGCGCGCGAGTTGCGCGAGGAGTTCGTGAACGGTGTTGCGGCCGGCGCGCTGCGTCCGGCGCTTCACGATCTGGGCCGGCGCCACGCGCTCGCGATTGTGCGGCCAGAAGTGATCGCGCTCCGTCGTCTGGTGATCACGGAATCGCGCACACTGCCTGCGCTCGCGCGCGAGTACTACGACCGCGTGCCGGGTCAGGTCATTGAATCACTTGCCATTGCACTCGGCCATCTCCGGCAGGCTGGCCTCCGGGTATCCAAGCGACGGCGGGCGGCCGCGCAGTTTGCCTATCTCGTGGCCGGTGAGCTGCTCGACCGCGCGATGCTCACGGGACAGGTCCCCGCGAAGAGGGAAATCGTGGAGTGCGCACGCGAGGGAGTGGAAACATTTCTGGCGCGGTACGCAGACTAGGGCGCAGAAGGATTGTCGACAGAACCGTCGCGTCTCGCTGACGCCGTATGAGGTCACTCTTGCGCGATTTTGGTAGGTCTTGTACACTGAACCATATGGTTCACTATGAACAAACCCACCTCGACGCCTCATTCGCCGCGCTCGCGGACGCCACCCGACGTGGCATCCTCGAGCAGCTCGGCCGGCGGGATGCATCGATCACCGAACTGGCCGGGTCGTTCCGTATGACGCTCACCGGCATGAAGAAACACATCGGTGTGCTGGAGCAGACGGGGCTCGTGTCCACGGAAAAGACCGGTCGCGTTCGGACCTGCAAGCTGGGTCCCCGCCGCCTGGAAGATGCGGCTGAGTGGATCGAGAGCTATCGCCAGATGTGGAACGAGCGCTTCGACCGGCTGGAACAGCTCGTCGAGGAGCTCAAGCAGGAAGAAGCCGGACGTTCACGACACAGGAGGAAGTAGACGATGAAACGCACGCGGACAGTGATGCGGTGGGCGCTGGGAGTCGCGGCGATCATCGCGGTGACCTCAGCGAGTGTCGATGCCTCAGCGCAGCAGCGTCCGGTCACGGGCTATGCGCCGGTAAACGGACTCCGCATGTACTACGAGGTGCATGGTCAGGGCGAACCGCTGGTGCTGCTTCACGGCGCGTTCATGAACATCACCACCAACTGGACGGGGTGGATCGACGAACTCGCGAAAACCCACAAGGTCATCGCCGTGGAAATGCAGGGTCACGGACGCACGGCGGACATCACGCGACCCTTCAGCAGTGCCAACCACGCCGATGATATCGCCGCGCTGCTCGTGTATCTCGACATTCCACGAGCAGACGTGATCGGCTACAGCATGGGCGGCAGCGTTGCCTTGCGGCTTGCCGTGCGGCATCCCGAGCGTGTGCGACGCATGGTGATCATCTCATCCCCATTTCGTGGTGATGGCGTGGTACCTGAAGGACGTCAGGCGTTGCTGACGCTCACGGCCGATCTCTTCAAGGGCTCTCCTATCGAGTCCGAGTACAAGCGATTGAGTCCCACCCCCAATCATTTTGCGTCGTTCATTTCGCGCATGGTTGCGGGCTATGCGGCTGACGCCGACGTGCGCGCCGAGGAGCTGGCCGCCACGTCCGCGCCCATGTTCTTCATTCACGGTGATGCGGACGGCATTCGACTCGCGCACATCGGGGAGATGTTTCGCCTCAAGGGCGGCGAAACGCATGGCGACATGGGGCCGCGCACCGATTCACGACTGGCCATTCTGCCCAACACCACGCATGTGACGCTGATGGAGCGTCAGTCCACCATCATCCCGATGGTGAACGATTTTCTGAGCGCCACATCAACAGAGAAAAGGCCGTGAGCACCCCTTTCAACAGCACCGCCCAGGTCTCGCTGCCAAGCGACACCGAAATCCGCATCACGCGCGACTTCAGGGCGCCACGCACGCTGCTTTGGCAGGCGCACGTTGATCCGCAGCTCTTTCGTCGATGGATCGGAGGGTATCCCGGCTGGTCGATGCCGGTGTGCGAACTCGATGTGCGTCCCGGCGGTGCGTTCCGCTGGCGCTGGCGCTAGGATGAGGACGGCAAGGAGTTCGGCTTTTTTGGCGACTACCGCGAGGTCGACGCGCCCGCGACCATCGTCAGTGCCGAATTTTTCGACCCCGGAAGCTTTGGCGGCGAGATGCCCACCAGTCCCACCATCAACCGCACCACCTTCACCGAGCAGAACGGCGTCACCACATTGGTGGTGCTGATCGAGTACGCGTCAAAGGACGCGCGCGATGGCGCGATCTCCACCGGCATGACCGACGGCATGGAGACGAGTTACGCGCGACTCGACACGCTGGTGGCAGAACTGCACGGAGGCTGACTAGAGGCACGACTCCGAGATCACACGTCCTACTGATAGCGACGCCATTCTCGCGCGCTCATTGGCCCCCCGCGAGAGCGCCTCGCTGCAGCGTCTCGAGCTCCTGCATCGCGCACTCGGCGTCCGCTACGGGAACAAAGAGATGATCGTGACTGACGCCCGCGATCACGTTGCACGTGATGCCGACGCGCGCCAGCACCGCGGAGACGGCCGCGGTGAGGCCAACCGCTGCAAGGTCCGAGTGCACCGTGAGGGTAATCCACGCGCACCGAAAGACCACATCAAGTCCCTCGTCCGCTGCAAACGCCTCTTCAACGACCAGCGACACCCCATCGGCTTCTCGAATGAACGCGACAACACGTGATGAGTCGAGTCGTACGCCCCGCGTGCCCCGTACAAAAACAAACACGCCGTCGTGAAGGACGGGGTTCAGGGTTTGCAGGAGTGTGTTGAGATCCGAGACAGCGGGCCTGATCACGAAGAACCTCTTCTCGAGGTATCAGCCGCGGAGAGCGAGTCAGCTGCGGGTCGCGTGCGCCTGCGTCGCGTGCGCCACCCTGACACGAACGTGAGCAGCACAATACCGCATGCGCCCACACCAAGCACCGGCATCACGCGGCGAATTTCGGCGGGCACGACAAGTATGTCCGGCACGCCCGTTTGCCAGAACACCCACGCCGCGCCAAGCTGCGACGCGAGCCCCTTGCTGCCGGTCGCGAGGACGATGATCGCGTCCTGCGTGTTTGGGTTGATCCGGACGGTCGCACTGATGGCCGGCTCATTGGCGCCGTCATGGCCGAACACCACGTCGCCCTGTTTCGTCGGCGCGTAAAGAACCGTACCCAATCCCCAGATGTCGGCGCCCATCGAAGTGGCCTCGGCAGTGCGCATCGACTCGAGCGTCTTTTGGGTGAGTGGGCTCCCCGCGGCCGTTCCCAGTTCCGCCAGCACCAACCGGACCAGATCGCTGGCTGACGTGGTGAATCCCGTCGCTGCGTTGGATGCGTATCGGTAGATCGGTGCCGGCCGGCCGTCAGCATCGTAGGACTTTGCCGTGTTGCGCGTTGCAGAAAGATCGGCGTATCCAGAGCGCACCATGCCCAGCGGCTGGAGCAGCTCGCGATGCACGAATGTCTCGAACGACTCTCCAGCAACCTCCTCCACCAACAGCTCGAGCACGAGGTAGCCACCGCCCGAGTACTGAAACCGCGTACCAGGTTCGATTCCCACGGTGATGGGCGCCGTCGCACGGCCCATCGACGCCCGCGGCGCCGTCAGCGCCTCCTCCAGTGTTGGCAGAGGCTCGTCCAATCGATAGTCGCCGAAGCCCAGCCCGTCGGTCAGTCCGGCCGTGTGACTCAGCAATCGACGCGCGGTGACATCGCGCGCACTGAATGCGCCGGCGGGAAAGCGCCATCTCGTGAGGTAATTTTCGACCGGGCGATCAAGGTCCAGCTTGCCTTGCTCCATAAGCTTCATGACAGCATGTGCCGTGATCCACTTGCTCAACGAGGCCGTCGCGAAGACACTGTGTTGGTCGATGGAATCGGCGGTCGTCGAGTAGTACTCGGCGCTGATGGCACCACGCTCGATCAGGACGAGCGCCGTATTGCCGCGATTGCCGGTGTTGACCATGGAGATTGCGGCGTCCATGAAGGCACGCGGATCGTCCGTGGGCGCCAGCGGCCGCCGCCACCAGCCAAACAGCACGCCACTCACGATCACGGCGGTCCAGAGGATGACGAGCAGCAGAGCCACACCTGCGCGCTTCACCATCTTCGTTATGTGCCTGAATCAGGTGCGAACTGCGTGCCGACCGGACGTGTGTATCCCGCGATGGTGATCGCGTGAAGGCTCTCGAGCCATCCGGTGAATTCGTAATACTGTGATTCGGTGGTCGCCACATCGAGCACGATGTAGGCGAGTCGGTCTGGCCACTCGGGATTCTCAATGGGCACGAAGCCGCTTCCGTACACAGTCCATTCGTTGGCGGCGTCGTCCACGGACAACTGTGCCAGATCCTGATCAGTCGAGCCGAGCGGCATGCGGATCAGTACGGCCGGTCCGCAGGGGAGTTTCGGATAGTCAAACGACCCAAGCGGACGATATGGAGAGGTCCACGTCTCCTCGTCTTCGAGATCCCAATGCGTCGGGATATCGGGATGCACATCACGCCACGTCGCGCCGATGGGCAACGCACGCAGATGCGCCAGGAACTGCTCAACGGCGTCATCGCTGTCGGTCGCCATTCCTCCGTAGGGCGAACGTTCTTCGTCCAAGCCAATGCGACGAAGCTCGCGACGGTATTGCTCGAAGAAGGAAGTGTTGTCCATGTGAGTGCACGAGAATGATGGCGCACCTGACGACAGGGCGTCCTTTGACTTCCGAACGTCACGTCAGTCGCGCACGCGCCGGTAGTGCAGCGCGACGGTGCCGTTGCGAAGCGGTGTCGACGAGACCAGCTCGAGCCGTCGCGTGCTGGGGAGCCCACGCTGGTACAGGGTGGGGCCGTGACCGGCGATTCTGGGCTGGAGCAGGAACCTGTACTCGTCGATCAGATCGAGCCGGTCCAGCTCGGTCGCCAGCATGCCGCTACCCAGCAGGACGCCAGCAGGCGTCGCGTCCTTGAGTTCCTGCACGCGCGTGCGCAGGTCGCCGGTGAGATGGTGACTGTTGGTCCACGGGAAGTCCGTTCGTGTCGACGACACCACGTACTTCGGCTTGGCCTCGAGCGCGACCGCCCACTCGCGTAGTGCCGGCGGCGCCGCCTCCTCACCGCGAGCGACAGCCGGCCAATAACTCTCCATCATCTCGTAGGTGACGCGGCCCCACAGCATCGCCCCACCCTCGTTCATCATGCGGGTGAAGAACGCGTGTGTCTCGTCGTCAGCGATGCCCTCCCGGTGGTCGACGCAACCGTCAAGAGTGACGTTGAGGCTGAAGGTCAAGAGTCCCATGGTGACGAGTGTCCTCCGAGGTGGGCGATCCGATGGACTGTCGATGGTTGACACGTATACACCACGCGTATGCGTGACGCGTATGCGTGACGCGTATGCGTGACGCGTATGCGTGACGCGTATGCGTGACGCGTATGCGTAACGCGTGCGCGGCTTCGCTAGCTCCAGCCCAGCGACTGCCGAGGAAGACGAGACTGCATCGTGCGCTCGTACAGACGAATCGCCGTCTCGCCGACGGTGCGATGGCGAATGGCGAAGAGTGCGTGAGCGATTGAGGCACGACGTTCCCTGCCCCACCCAGCTTTTCTCAAGTCGCGAAACAGCGAGCGATAGGCCATCCTGGCACGCCTCGGCCGCACAAACCACACGCTGGAAACGGAGACGAACGAGACGGTTGCGGCGTGCATGGCAAGTACGGCAAATCCCATGACGCGGCGCGTCCCGCTATCGACCTGCATGACCGCGCGACGCCGTGCCGCCCACGTCGGCTCGTCCGACTCCGCCGGAATCGATCGAACGCGCGACAGAAAGCGCGCCACCACGGGGTCGGGGTATTCGAGAGTGGACATCTGCACAGTGGACACTGTTGATCGATCAACGCGCTGACGCCCACAGTCCGTCGGCGACCGCAGCGTGCCCGAGTTGCGGCATGACGAGAGCGAGACCAGCGACGAGAAAGATAGTGGGGGGGACGTGCGTGCACCGTCACCCTGCTGATCGCCAGTCAATCCAGAGCGCTGGTAACGACGACGACATACTGCGTCCACCCCGCCGTCTCGGCGCGTCGCAGGCCACGGCCGGTCAAGCGGGAGGCGACGTCCGATCGATGCGAGATCGCGTCGCCAGAGACATTGAAGATCTCGATGGAAGCGATGAAAACAATCAATGTCTATATGTATTGCCCTCGCGCCTGAGGTCCCCTACCATCGAGTTGTGCGATGGAGCCGTCATCGCACATCCCGGTTGGGGAGTAGCCGCCCGCGACAAGCGCGGGAGCCGCCGATCGTCAGCACGAGGTGACAACCTCCGGTCGGCCGCGTACTACGCCACGCGGCGGGTACAGCGCGAGACCACCGTCTGCGGTGCCGTTGGCGCCTGCCACTGTGTGTGCGCAGCGCCGGCGACTAACTCCTCGCGAGGCGTGGAACATGTCGGATCAAACCGAAACCCCGTGGCGCGGACGCCCGCGTCTCTCCGCAAACCAACCGTCGGTGGTCGGCGATGGGTCGCCGTTGTCAGAGGCCGAGCAGGATGCGGTCGATGGATGGCTCCCGAAGGAAGCACGCATCCTGGCGCACATACGCGGCCGACCAACCGGCAGCGATCGTCCGCTGTGGCTGGTCACATCCGACGGGGTCCTGATCGCGTCACTGTCCGATGCAACCGACGGCCACCTGCGCGCGCGGGTGAACTGGGTGCCTGTTGCGCAGGTGCGCCGGGTCGACTTGATCACGAACAGCACCCTGGCCCTCGTTCGACTGCTCACGCCGACACGGCGATTCGTGCTCTTCGGCAGCGACGACGAGAGCGCCACACGATTCACGGTGTCTGCGAGATCGCTGATCACCACCGA
>JAGNMU010000105.1 GCA_017991005.1 Gemmatimonadaceae bacterium
CAGCCCGACACTCGGCTTCACATACGCCGCTTCACCGAGCAATTGGGGATCAATCCGATCAGGATTCATGTTCACGGGCTTGTCCACGCCCGCGGCCATGTACTGCTCCACGAGGCGCCGTTCTTCTGCGGCGCGCGCCATTTGATCTCCCTTTTCGGGATAGCGCCGCGCTTCCGAGAACGTGTTGATGAACGTGTTGAATCCCTCGTCCTGCCACATGTAGACGCGCTCGTTGCTACCCACGATCATCGGAAACCACATGTGGCCGATCTCGTGCGTGATCACGTTGTACAGGTCGTACACGTCTTCACTCTTGTTCTCCATGGCGATCATCGGGTACTCCATCCCGCTGATCGGCCCCTCCACCGCCGAGATATGCGGCCATGGATACGGGAACCACCGTTCCGAGTACTCCATCACCGACATGCGGGACTGATCCGCCGCGTCATGCCAATTCACGGCCGCACTCGGTCGATAGTAGGCGTACGCCATGATCCCCTTCCAGCTTGACGCGTCCCACTGAAACTCGGGCGACGCCGCCCACACCACGTCGCGCACATTCTTCGCCGCGAACTTCCAGGTCAGCATGCCCGTGCTTTTGGGGCGTGCTGAGCCGTTCTTGAGCTCCGCCTCGGTCACCAGACGGACGACGGTATCCGACTTGGCCGCGATCGCGTGGCGGGCGATCTGTATCGGCGTGAGCACGTCGCGCGGGTTTTGCAGCGCACCAGTCGCGGCGACGATGTAGCCGGCCGGGACGGTGACGGACAGCATATAGTCGCCGTAGTCGAGGTAGAACTCGCCCTGACCGAGATACGGCTCGATGTTCCAGCCGCGAACGTCGTCGTACACGGCGGCACGCGGGAACCACTGGGCGATCTCGTACAAGGCGCCTTCGCGGCCCATGCGGTCGGCGCCATGCTCCGGCACCGGGAAATTCCACGCCATCTCGATCGTGGCCGTGCGCCCCGGCGCCAAGGGCTGCGCGAGATCGACCTTCAGCATGGTCTCGTTCGAACGACGTTTCAGCGCCACCTTCTTGAGCGGTGCACCGGCCGCAGACACCACCTGCTCGACCCGCGAGAAGACGTATCCACCGTCGAAGCCGCGGGCACCGAACCGTGAATCCTGCGGGAAGATGTACGAATTGAGCGACTTGTCGCGGAAGGCGTTCTGCTCGACCTGCAACCAGAGGAACGTGAGCGTGTCCGGCGACCGGTTGGTGTAGCGCAACGTCATCTCGCCGCGCACGCTTCTGGCCGTGGTATCGAGCGTCGCCGCCAGCGTGTAGTCCGCACGATTTTGCCAGTAGCGCGCACCTGGAGCGCCGCTGCCGCTGCGTTGCTCGTTTGCCGTCGGGAGAGGCAGTGGCGCGAAAATCGACGTGTCGCCGACCGCTAGCGGTCGCGTCGGCGGGACCGCGCCCTGCGCGGTGAGCTCAGGCGCGGTGAACAGCGCGAGGGCCGCCACGGCGCACACGGCAGTGCGACGGAGGCGGCGTGGCGTGCGAGTGTGGCTGGGCATCCCGAAAATCTAGTCGCCCGTGCGGGAGGCGGGTGGCGCGTGCTGCGTGGACTACGCAGCTTTCGCGCATGACTTCCAGTGCCTCACTCGGCAGCGCCGAGTTCCACACCGTTCCGGTGTTTCCGCGCGGCTTTCGCTGCGCCAGCCGCAATGTCGGCCTCAAGCCGACGGCGCGAGACCTCACACTCTTCGCCAGTGATGTCGTGGCGAACGCGGCGGCGGTCTTCACGCGCAACCACTTTCCGGGCGCGCCGATCATTCTCGGTCGCGAGACGATTCGGGGAGGCCGACTGCGTGGCATCATCGCCAACAGCAAGGTGAGCAACGTCGCCACCGGCACGCGCGGCGTAGAGAACGCACGACGCATGGCCGCTGCGGCGGCCGCCGAACTTGGCACGACGCCCGGCGAAGTGCTGGTGAGTTCGACCGGCGTGATCGGTGTGTCGCTGCCGATCGAAAAGATCGAGGCCGGTGTGGTGGGAATGTCCGCAGAATTGCAGGGTGATCCCATGGTTGGTGCCGAAGGGATCATGACCACGGATACGCACCCCAAGGCGCTGTCAATCTCGGTTGGCTCGGCGACGATCACCTGGGTTGCCAAGGGTTCTGGCATGATCGAGCCGAACATGGCCACGATGCTGTCGTACATCTTCACGGACGCCGCGTTCGATGCGGCCACACTCGATCGGCTCTTGCGGACGGCCGTGAAAGGTTCGTTCAACGCGCTGTCGGTCGACACCGATACCAGCACGTCCGACACGTGCGTGATCCTGGCCAACGGGCTGGCGGGCGCTGTTGACGAGGCACAATTCGCCGAGGCCCTCCGACGCGGCTGCGTGCGCATGACCGAGATTCTCGCCCGCGATGGCGAGGGCGCCACGCGTCTGATCCGCGTGTCGGTCACCGGCGCACTCAACGACACCGAGGCGCACGTGGTGGCGAAATCGATCGTCAACTCGCCACTGATCAAGACCATGGTGCACGGCGCGGATCCCAACGTTGGGCGCTTGCTGATGGCGGTCGGCAAGTGTTTCGATTGCACGATCACGCCGGCATCGACGTCCGCATCCATCAATGGTTTTCCGGTCGTCGCCGGGGGCGAACGCCTGACGTTCGATGACGCCGTCGTGCGCGAAACACTTTCACGCGACGTCGTCGACCTCGAGGTCGAACTCGGCGTGGGAAGCGGCATGGCGCGTGCATTTGGCTGCGATCTGACGAAAGGCTATGTCGACGAAAATGCCGCGTACTACTCGAGCTGATTGACCGATCGCGCGCGGTCCGAGCATTCAGGCCTGCCGCATGGAGGCTCGGACCGCACGCGGTTGCGTGTTATCGATCGTCGTCACGTTCGCGCATCGCGGTCGCCGCGGGCTGTGCGGCTCCGCCGGTGGTGGCGTACGCGGCGCCGGCGTTGAGACCATAGACCAGCTCACCGCCGGAATGCCCGACGTTCCAGCCGGCCGCAAAGAGCGCGACGCTGCCGACTGCGGCGGTGCCCCGGGCGATCGTGCCGATGCGATCACGGCGCAGCCCAACCGCTGAGAACAGCAACGCGCCCGCCGCCATGACGAGGAACGCTTCTGCGGCCTCTTCGTGCGTTTCGATGGGCGCCTCGGCAATCACCTTCTCCACCTGATCCTTGGCCGGATCGCCGGTGGCGAGTGATGCCCACGCGCTCAATACGAGCGTCGCGTGCAGCGCGGCCGCGACGCCCCACGCCCGGAAGGGCGCTGCGCCCCGCTTGATGGCCCACAGGGCCCCGGCCATGGTCAACGGCAGGAGCACGACGATCGCCATGGGCAGATGCACGATGGCCGGATGGAGTGGGTTGGGAATGATGGACGTCAACATGCGCTTCTCCGTGCTGGCATTGGACAGGAATGAGCGCGATCACCACGCGCCGCTGTTGAGATCAGCATCGCCCACTTCAAGGCGCCGCTCTATCCGACAAGTGACGTCTCTTTTGCGGATACCTGTCGCTGCGTCATTTGCCGGATACGCGCGCCGACACATCTTTCGACCATGGACCAACCGCCGCGCGCACTCTCGCTGACCTTGGTGGTCGCGCTCAGCCTCGTCATCGTCGGCGGCGCGACCGATCTCTGGCTCGACGGTGAACCGTGGCTGTCCGTGCACGCCGCCGTCGAGCTGCTGATGATCGCCGCCAGCGCCGGCTGCCTGGTCTTTTTCTGGCGCGCCTGGCGTGAGTCGGCGCGGGAGACGGCCGAGGTTCGCGCGCAGTTGGTGCAGTCAGAGCGGACCGCGTCGGAACGTCAGGCCGAGCGTGATCGCTGGCGAGCCAGCGCCGAGCAGGCGCTGTCGGGACTGGGAGCGGCCATCGATTCCCAGTTCGACGCGTGGGGCCTGACCAACGCGGAGCGCGAAGTCGCGATGCTGCTGCTCAAGGGACTGGGGCACAAACAGATTGCCGCCCAGACCAACCGCAGCGAGCGCACGGTGCGCCAGCATGCGGTGGTCGTCTACAACAAGGCCGGTCTGAGCAGTCGCGCCGAATTGGCCGCCTTTTTTCTGCAGGATCTCTCGCTGCCAGCGCGAGACGTCTGACCGCTCAGGCCCCGGGGGTCTCGCGACGGCCGAGCACGGCGAAGTCCTTGTCGCCCTCGCCGTCGGCGATGAGCAGGTCCATCCGTGCGGCCAGGGCACGAAGCAGCGGCACGGCCTGCTCGCCGGATGTCTCGAGCATCAGTCGCACATCCTTCCGGGCCACATCCAGCGCGAAGTTCGTGTCGAACTGATTCTCGCGCATCATGGCGCCGCGGAAGGCGATGGCGCCCGCCGGGTTGGTGCGCGCCAGCATCTCGAGCGCGCCGCTGCGCGGCACATTGGCGCTATCGACCAGTTGCATGATGTCTGCCGTCACGCCGACGACGCTCAGCACCAGAGCGTTGCCCACCAGTTTGTAGACGGCGGCGAGATCGGGACGCTCGCCGACATGCCAGAGCTCACCCGTCATCGCGCTGAGCGCCTCATGCACGCGAGCCACGCGTTCCGACGGCCCGGCCACCAGCATCATGCCCTTGGCGCTCCGTGCCGCCGGCGGGCCCATCATCACAGGCGCGTGCAGATACTCGACGCCACCGGCATCCAGCGCGGCCATACGCGCCGCGGTTCGCTCCGGCAGCGTGGTGGTGTGATCCACAAGAATCACTCCCGTTCCGAGCGCCGGTCGCAGCGCACTGATCGCCTCGTCTACTGCGTCATCGTCGAGCAGCACGAGGTGCACCCGATCGGCGCCCGCGACAGCCTCAGCGGGAGTGTCTGCGACGCGTGCGCCAAACGCCTCGAGCGCCTCGGCCTTTGCCCGGGTCCGATTCCAGACGGTTACGGTGGTGCCACCGCGCGACAGCAACCCTTCGGCGAACGCCGCGCCAAGCAGGCCGGTACCAAGTACTGCTACGTGAGACATCGAAGTGGTGTGAGAGACGTGAGACTCGGCAGCGTGCCGATGCGCCAGACCGAACCGTTGTCGGCGCGAAATCAGCGAAGCACCGGAGGACGGCGGTGTTTGCTGCGTTGTTCGTAGTCGAAAGCCAATCCAAGCAAACGGCCTTCGCTCCACGGGCGCCCATAAAACGTAATCCCGGCCGGCAGTCGATTGTCCCGAGTGTACCCCATGGGCACCGTTATGGCCGGAAATCCCGTCGTCGGAGAAAAGAGCTGGCTGTTGTCGCCGTGCGGCGTGTTGAGGTCGCCGATCAGGCGCGGTGGATTGCTCCACGTGGGATAGACCAGCGCATCCAGTTTGAGTGAATCCATGAGTTGCACGACGGCCACTCTCACCGCGGCGCGTACGCGTTCGCGGCTTTGGCACCCTGCGCTCTGCTCTGGCGGCTCCGTTGCCTGTGCGGCATCACGCAAACGCTGCTCGACCGTGGGGTGAAATTTCCGACTTCGCAGAATCTCGTCGACGGTTTTGACTGGGGCGTTGGCGCCGCGCGCGGCGAAGTAGCGTTCGAGATCGGCCTTGAATCGATTGCACCCGCCCTGCTGTCGACGCAGTATCGCGTCGAGTGAGTCCACGCGGGCGGAGTCGACGATGGTTGCACCTGCCGCCTTGAGCGCCGCGATCGCACGTTCAAAGGTGGTGTTGACTTCGGGATCCAGCGTTGGGCGTTCATAGGCCTGCCGCAGGATGCCGATGCGCGCAGTCGCCAGGGCGCCACGACGCAGGAACACCGTGTAGTCACGCTCCCGTCGTGCATCGGCTGGCGCCGTCACGGTGTCCGCCGGATCGCTACCGGCCACCACGTTCAAGACCACCGTCGCATCTTGAACCGTTCGCGCCATCGGGCCGGCGATATCGGCGACGGCATTGAGTGGCACCACACCGGCGCGCGACGTCAGGCCCATCGTGGAACGAATGCCAACCAGCGACTGATGCGCCGATGGGCCGCGAATGGAATTACCGGTGTCGGATCCCAAACCAACTTCGCCGAGATTGGCAGCCACCGCAGCGGCGGTCCCACCGCTCGAGCCCGCGGTGACACGGTCCAGCGCATACGGATTGCGCGTGTAGCCAGGCAGGATCGAACTGACCGTCTCATACGGTGTGAAGGCCCATTCCGCGAGATTCGCTTTGGCCAGCACAATCGCGCCGGCCTCTCGCACCTTTCGCACCATCGTGGCATCCTGTGCGGGGCGCCACCCGTCCAACGCCAGCGAGCCAGCGGTGGTAGGAAGATCCACGGTCTCGAAGTTGTCCTTCACGATCATCGGAATGCAGTGCAACGGGCCAACCAACCCTTCGCGCGCGTACCGGCGATCGAGCGAATCGGCAACGGATAGCGCCGATGCGTTCACCACGATGAGCGAGTTGATGGCAGGACCACGTTTGTCGATCGCCGCAATGCGGTCGAGATACTGTTGGACGAGCGTGCGACATGACAACCGCTTCGTTTTGAACGCTGCATGGACTTCGGCAATCGTCGTCTCTTCCAGACGAAAGCGCGCCGACGCAGGAGCGCGGGAGACCGCGCCTTGCGCGTGTGCGACCTGCACGATCGCCGACGCCGCTGCTCCCAGCAGCATGCCGCAGGCACGTATCGCCGCAACACGCGGCGCGGCTGCATGCGCGGCCGCTTGCGCATTTCGCACGTGCACGCGCTCAACCGCTGACCGGAATGCACGACTCAGGATGGACACTGGCATCGTCATCGCACCTCCTCGACCGCTTTGCGGATATCGGACGCCGGACCATCGACTCCACCAATCCAGCGACGTGCCAACCGTCCCTCCGAATCGATCAGAAAGGTCTCGGGAACACCTCGCGTGCGAAAGATCGCCGTGACGGTGCTATTGGGATCGTGGAGCACCGTGAAGCTGATACCGTACTCCGTGAGAAACGCGCGGATGTCCGCACCGGCGCCCTCATCGTCGATACTGACCCCGATCACGCGAATGCCGCGCGCGGCGGACTCACGGGACAGCGAATCGAGCAGCGGCATCTCGCGCCGGCATGGTCCGCACCAGGTGGCCCAGATATTGAGCACGACCGGCTTTCCCTTGAGAGACGCCAGCGAGATCTCTTGCCCGTCGAGGGTCGATGCCGCGAACGCGGGGACCGGAGCGCCGACGGCCAGCGGCGCGTATGGTGACGCCTTGTCGCGGCACGCGTTGAATGCCGGAGCGGCCAGAATGGCGAATATCGCCCATCGGCGCCCGCGCGACACGAGCCGCTGGTGTTGTGTTCGCTTGAAATGGCTGAGCATGCCCAACGGTAGATCGCCGGAGCGGAATTGGCCAGCGCGCTTCGCCATCAGCGCGGACCGCACAGGTCGCTCGATCGGATCTAACGCGAGCGCAGCAGCGTTGAATGGTAGAGAGGCGATTCATGACGGGTCGGCTTCTCCCGACGCATAACGTTGCTGCCGTTCCTCGGAAATATGCCCGTGACAGGAGTCACGTACCGGTCGCATTCGATGTTGGCGCGATACCCACATCTCACTATCGTGGGATTGCGGCGTGCTCTGCAGCATCGCTCGGCCTCGGTCGCTCCCCTGCTCTCCGGAACCCGCCAATGAAGAAAACGGACCGCTCGACCGCCTTCACCGTTGCGTCCGCCACTCCGCACATTGAGAAATTGCACCATGCAGGTTTTGCGGTGCGCCACACGGTGGCCGCCGGACGCTTCGGCGTGGTGTATCGCGCACTCGATCTGGTGAACCATCGGGATGTGGCCATCAAAGTCATCGATCTCGAGGCGTTGCGTCCGACGCAGGGTCCGCATTCCGAAACGGAAATTGAGGCGCTGGCGGCGCTGCGACATCCGCATGTGGTTCCGCTCTTCTCGTCCGGGCGACTGGACGATGCCGTCCGCTACTTCGTGATGCCGTGGATCGAGGGCGCCTCACTGCGCGGCCGGTTGCGCGAGCGTGGTCGACTGCCGTTGGTTGATGCGTTGCGTCTCGGTGTCGGTGTCGCCGATGCGCTGGTGGCCTTGCATTCCCGTCGGCTGATTCACCGCGACGTCAAGCCGGAAAACGTGCTGATCGAAGGGCGACACGCCGTCCTCATCGACTTTGGACTCGTGTGCACGGCGCATGATGCCAGCACCGTTGCGCAGGAGCAGGATCCGGTGGTTGGTACGCCGGCCTACATGGCGCCGGAGCAATGGCAACATGGCGCCGCGATCGATGGACGCGCGGACATCTTCGGTCTCGCCAGCATGATTTATGAATCGCTCACGGGGATTGCACCCAACGATGAGGTGCAGATCGAGCGGCGCGTCCGATCGCTGTGGCGCTGGAGTGAATCGCAGCCGAGTGAGGCATTGCTGAATGGCGAGCACCCACCCGTGCGTCCCACGGTGCGCCTGCGCGCGCGTCGCAAAGATGCGCCCGACTTGCTGGAGCAGATTCTGCGTCGCGCCCTGCGACTTGATCCGGACGCGCGCCCAGCGACCGCCGTGGATTTTCGAGATGCATTGGAGTGCATTTTGGCCGAACAACTCGCAGCCAGCGGACCGCCCCGCTGGCTGCGTAAACAGGTCTAGCGTGTCAGGGCGTCGCGTTCCAGACGTTGTCCTTGGGATCGCGATCCGGGAATCGGCCATGCGGATCGAGCGTGATGCTCTCGATCTTCCGACCGCCGAATACAAGGTCCGCGGTGAAGGTGCGCTTCCCCGAGAACCACACGTCAACCGGCCAGGTGATCTCTGCGGTCCGGTCGTCGACCATCACCGCGTTTTTCATCGGGCGAATGGCCGGTCCCTTCTCTGCGAACTTGACGCGCAGCACCACGGGTGATGGCATCTGCCCATCCTGTGCGACCGTGACCGTCGTGCGCATCCCCGCCGTCTTCACGCTGGCCAGACGGCCGTCGACACTCTCGGTGGTGAAGAGCCAGTAGTTCCAGAACCATCCAAGATCTCTCCCCAGCGCCTTGTTCATGAAGAACATGTAGTCCCATGGCGAGGGGTGTTTGAACATCCACGCTGTCGCCCATTCGCGATGGGCGCGCTGCACGGCCGAGTCACCCACAATGCCGCCGAGCATCGACAACATCAGCGGTGTTTTCTGATACGTGGTGAAGCCGTAGAAACCCGGGCCGCCGTAGTTGGCGTTCCACATCATCGGCGGCTCGGCTTCGTTGCCGCTGGTGCGGCCGTACCCCTGGCCCAATCCGTCCAGCACCGGTGCCTTCTTCTGGACATCGGCATCGGACAGGATGTTCATGTACTGATTGAATCCTTCATCCATCCAGCCGTACCACGTTTCGTTGTTGCTCACGACCATCGGCCACCACTGATGTCCCGTCTCGTGGTCGGCGGCGCCCTGGTTGGAGTTGATCACCATCGGGTACTCCATCCCCGCGCTTGGTCCATCCTGCAGCGTGAGCTGCGGAAACTGATACGGGAACCACAGGGCCGAATAGAACTCGAGCGCGTGCCGCGAGATCTCACCCGCACGCGCATACGCGGCCGCGCGACCCGGCAGATAGAGCATATGAATGGGTACCACGCCCTTGCCGGGAATCGTCGCCCGTGTCGCTTGCCAGACGTACTTCTTCGCGGTGGCCCACGCGAAGTCGTTCACCGTGTCGGCATGGAATCTCCAGATCAGTCGACCATTCGTGCCCACGGCAGTCGCTTGACCGGGTCCCACTTCGTCCGGGCCCACGATCATCGTGTTGGCGTTGGTCGACGTCACTTGCGCGAGGCGCTGGCGCGCCTGCGGCGTGAGCACCTCCTGCGGGTTCTGCAGCACACCCGTACCGCTCACGATCCAGCCGGCGGGGACATCGATGTTGACATCGAACGTGCCGAAGTTGTTGTAGAACTCCGAGGGGCCGAGGTACAACTCACTGTCCCAGCCACGGAGATCGTCGTACACGCTGACCCGCGGAAACCACTGCGTGGGCTGAAACAGTGTATCGGCCCACCGCTGCACCATCCGATGTCCCGAGCCCGGTCCGCCAGGCAGTTTGTGCGACCAGTCGATCTCCAGAATGCTCGTGGCTTTGGGAGCGATCGGCGTGGCCAGCCGCACACGCGCCACCGTGGACTTCGGATTCTGAAGCACCGGCTCACCACTCGCCGGCGCGTTGGCCGCGTTGGCGGCGGCGGCCGCCGCCGCACGCGCACCGGTGCTGCCGTCGCCGGGCGCTCCGGCGGCGCCCAGATTGGCCGCCTTGCCGTCGACCACCAACCGGCTGATGACCATGCCATCGGTCACCTCGGCCGGTACCCACGGCGCGGCGTGCGGCGCATTGCCCAGAAAGTGATTGGGGTCCAGACGGAGCCCGATCACGGACAACGCCTCGGGACTGTTGTTCTGGATCGTGATGCGTGCCGATCCCGTCAGACGCTGCGTCGAGGGTTCGAGGGCAACGTTGATGCGATAGTCAGTGCGCAGTTGCCAGTATGCACGCGCCGGTCGCCCCGATGAATCGCGCGAGCCGGCGGTGAGCGCACGGCGGATGCCGTTCGTGATGGGAATGTCGCGCCGGATCGCACGGTCTGGCGCGGCGGTTGGCCGCGTGACGGCCTGAGCATGGAGACGCGCGGCGGTCGGCCCAACGACCGCCGCCGGGATGACAGACAGCAGCGCGAGACGCTGTGCGCGAATCAGGAGAGTGGACATGGCAAAGTAGAGGCGGTACGGGGAGAACATCATGGCTGGAATATGCCCGTTCGCCGCCCGGTTCGTCAGCAGTTGCGGGCCGCAGCGCGATGGAGTCGGGACGACGAGATGCCGACACTTCCCGACATGTCTTCCGTGTCAGCGCGTGCACTCGGTCGCCTCGTCGCGGATATCTCGTCCGGCGCAGGCAACGAGGTGTTGTCCAGCAGTCTGGCCGCCGTGGTCCGCTACAGCCGTCCGCGTGAGCTCGAGCTGCATCTGCACGAGAACGACCTCCAGGTGAACGGTCTGACGTGCGGACGCGACGACGCACCGGAGTTGGCCACGCTCGCCGACGTCCTGGTGCGTCACCACCTGTCCGGGCTGACGCTGCAGATGGGGGTCACCCCGCGAGAACTCCTGCAGTTGGCGGCCTTGCTGGCGGGTCCGGTTCCCGAGCCCGGGTCGCCGTCCATCGCGGCAGCGGCCCGCGCACTCGGTTTCTGGCACATCATCGTGCACACGTCGGAAGACGCCGCCGGCGTTGACGCTGGCCCCGACGCCCACGCGTCCGGCGACGGCGCTGCGGCACTGGCGGCTATCGCGCCATCCGCGTCAGTCGACTCGGCGACAGAGCGATCGCACGCGCTGGTCACACGCCTTGACGAAGCCGTCACGCGGGACGATGCCGACGCCGTGGGACGTTGCCTCTCGGAGGCGCGGCGCGCAGAACTCGCTGCAGCACAATCGGGTCACGCCGACGCGGCCGCGATCGCCGAGGTCTGGAGCGATTGCCTGACGCAACTCGCGGTCCCGCATGCACTCCGTCTGGTGGCCGGTCTGGTGCTGGAC
>JAGNMU010000106.1:0-10000 GCA_017991005.1 Gemmatimonadaceae bacterium
TGTCTGTATCGGTGAGTCGCCGTCAGCCGCGCTCCGGGCGCAACAGATCGCATCTCGACATCCAGGCTTCGTGTACCACACGTGCGGCGTGCATCCGCACGATGCCAACACGTGGGACGATACCCGAGACGCGGAGGCTATCCGCGCGGCCGTTGCAGCCGGTGCCGTAGCGATCGGAGAATGCGGACTGGACAACCACTACGATCACGTCCCGCGCGCGCAGCAGCGCCGCGCGCTCGATGCGCAGGTGGCGCTGGCGGCCGAACTGCGACGACCGATTGTCCTGCACACGCGCGACGCCGAGGCGGACACCATGGCGATGCTGCGCGACGCGCGCTCGGCCGGAGTGCAGGGCGTACTGCATTGTTTCACGGGCTCGCACGCGCTGGCCGATGCGGGGATCGACGCGGGCTGGTATGTCTCGTTCAGCGGCATCGTGACATTCAAGAAGTGGTCCGACGATGCGCTCCTGCGCATGGTGCCGACTGACCGACTGCTCGTTGAATCCGATGCCCCGTACCTGGCGCCGGTGCCGCATCGTGGCAAGCGCAACGAATCCGCGTTCGTGGCTCTAACCCTTGCACGCATAGCCGACGCACGCGACACTGATCCTCGAGCGCTGGGCTCGCTGGTGCTCGACAACACGGCACGCCTGTTCCAGTTACACTGATCCTTTCGCTCACTCACTCACTTCGTCTTCAGCGAACGCGAACATGTCCATCGACACGATCCACACCGATCATGCACCCAAGGCCATCGGCCCGTATGCGCAGGCCGTCCGCGCAAACGGATTCGTGTTCACCGCCGGACAGATCCCTCTGGATCCGGTGACCATGGAGGTCGTCGCGGGTGACGTTGCCGCGCAGACGGAGCAGGTGCTCGCCAATCTCGCGGCGGTCCTGCACGAGGCGGGCACCAACTGGATGCACGTGGTGAAGACCACCGTCTTCATTCGCGACATGGCCGACTTTGCCGCCGTGAACGCGGTGTATGCGCGGGTGCTCGGCGATGCACGTCCGGCCCGCTCTACGGTCGCCGTGGCCGGATTGCCACGTGACGTGCGTGTCGAGATCGAGGCAGTCGCGGCGATCCCGTGAGACGGCGCGGGACGCGACTGAACGTCGATCGAGTGACGGGGTACTGGGCGCGCATGCGACTCTCCTCGCGCGTCAGACCGGTGGCCATGCTCGGGCTTATGGCGTTGTTCGCGCCACGCGTCCAGGCACAGGTGCGTGCGGATACCACGGTGGCCCCCCCAGCCAAGGTCCCGGTGGTGGCGCCGCGAGCGACGCGCCCGAATCCGGCGCTGTCACGGCTGTCGCCGCCGCTTTCGCCGTCCAAAGCCTTCCTGTTCTCCGCCATGCTGCCCGGGTTCGGGCAGTCGCGACTGGATCGCGGTACCTCGGGCGCACTCTTCGCCAGCATCGAATTGGCGGCGCTGACCATGGTGCGCCGGAGCGGGGCCGACTTGCGGGAAGCGCGGCGCTACAGTGGCGATACGTTGCCGTCCGATTTCACCGTCACGCCATCCGGATTGACGCCGGGCTCCACGACCGTCACGAGCCGGTATTCGCCCGACCTCGTGCGTACGCGCCGGTTGCATCTCGAAGATTGGCTCGCCGTGCTCGCCTTCAATCACCTGTTCGCCGGCGCCGACGCGTTCGTTGCAGCGCAGCTCTGGGATGTTCCGGTGTCCTTGTCCGCGATTCCGCGTCCCAACGGTGCCGTGTTCGTCGCGACACTGCGCTGGTGAGCGGAACGCGCAACGACGCCCCGATCGGGGTTTTCGATTCGGGGTTGGGCGGACTGACGGTCGTCCGCGCGCTGCGTGCCCGCTTGCCTCACGAGTCGTTGATCTACTTCGGCGACACCGCGCGCGTCCCCTACGGACCAAAGAGTCCGGACACGGTTCGCCGCTACGCGGCGCAGATTACCGACTGGCTGCTCAGTGAAGGCGTCAAGGCCATTGTCATCGCCTGCAACACCGCCACGGCACATGCGCTGCAACACCTGCAGGCAACGGTGACCGTGCCCGTCATTGGCGTCGTTGAACCGGGGGCACGCGCGGCGGTCGCCGCGACCACGCAGGGGGTGATCGGTGTGATCGGAACCTCCGGAACGGTCGCGTCGGTTGCCTATGAACGGGCCATACAGGCGCTGTCGCCGACCAGCACCGTCCACGCGCTGGCATGTCCACTGTTTGTGCCGCTTGTCGAAGAGGGCTGGATCGATCACCCGGCGACTCGATTGATCGCGCACGAATATCTCGCCACGCTGGCCGGCCTCCGCGTCGATACGCTCGTGCTCGGCTGTACGCACTACCCGCTTTTGTCGAGCGTCATCGCCGATGTGATCGGCTCCGGCGTGCGCCTGATCGACAGCGCGGAAGAAACGGCCGCCGCAACACAACGCGTGTTGCAGTCTGCTGGCCTGCTGGCAGCGGACGACGCGTCGGCCTCGCTGCGCGTGGTCGCGTCAGATGCGCCCGAGCGTTTCCTGAGTCTGGGACGGCGCTTCCTCGACGACTCGATGCGCCACGTCGAGCACGTGACGCTCCCCTGATTCCGGCCACGCGCCGCGCGTAATGCGATCGTCGTCGATCCGCAGAAATTGCTGATCGAGATACCACGCGCCGGCATTGGCATACCACCCCCGGCCTGCACGCTGAAGTGCAGGGACGTGGGAGTGCCCATGAATGACCAACTCGGGCGCATCTGGCGCCGAGAGTGTCGCTGTCGCGACGGCCAGCAAGCCGCGTCCTTCGTCCCGGGCGCGACGGTGACGACTCGTATGCGATGACGACATCGCGATGCGTGACGACAAATTGGGGTGAAGCCACCCGAATGCCCGAATCGCCAGCGGATTGCGCAGCACCGTGCGAAGACGGCGATACGGCGCATCCTCCACGTCACGCAGCCCATCCCCATGCGCCAGAAGGACCGTCCACGGGCCGATGCGGTCGCGCCAAGGCTCGAGGGTGTACACCGCGCCGGTCTCGGCCGTCAGGGCCTCTCCGCCCCAGCAATCGTGATTGCCACCGATCCACAGTACGTCGACCCCGGCATCGCGAAGGTCAGCCAGCGCCGCCAGCACCCGAAAACCCGTGCGCGGCATCGCATGCCGCCACGCGAACCAGAAGTCGAACAGGTCGCCCATGATGACGAGCGAGCGGGCGCGACCGGGTAACGAGCGCAGCAACGCGATCAGCGCGCGTTCGGCGTCAGGCGTGGCAACCCCCAGATGGGCGTCACCGATGACATAGCAGGGCGTGGCAAGCACGACGGCAGTCTAACGCGGGGACGCGGAACGGACAAACGGGATGACGTCTTGAGCCGACCCCGGGCGACCGGCATCTTCCGCCATGCCTTTCGAGACCGTTTCCGAAGTTCGTGTGCGCTACGCCGAGACCGATCAGATGGGCGTGGTGTATCACGCGAATTACCTCGTGTGGTGCGAAATCGGCCGCACCGACTTCATCCGCGCGCTGGGTACCCCCTATGCGCAATTGGAGCGTGACGGGGTCCTCCTTGCCGTCTCCGACGCCGCACTGCGCTTTCACGCCGCGGCGCGCTACGACGATCCCATCCGCGTTTATACCAGACTCATCGACGTGCGCTCACGAGCACTGACCTTCGCCTATCGCATCGTGCGGACCGACCGCGACGTGCTGCTCGTGTCTGGATCCACCGGACTGGTGTCCTTGTCGCGGGAGAATCGCCTGGTGTCTTTGCCGCCTGACGTCCGCCGCCTGCTCGACGGGGCACGCAGCACGGGGTTCTCCGAGGGCGCCTCGTGATCGCGCGCGCGTCCCATCTCACCAGCAGAATGAACGGTGCCGCGATCCGTCCGATACTCGTGGCCATGGTCGCTGCGGTGTTGACCGTCGCGGGCGCCTGCGCGCCGCGCACCGTGTCGACAGTGCCTGACGCGGCCGACGACACGGCGCTCGACGCGCGCCTGTTGCGCATGTTGGATACGCGCACAGTCGATACGGCCTTGATCGACGAGGTGCTCCGCTCGCCGCGCAGCGATCAGCGCGCACGTGGAGCGCTGGCCATCGGACAGGTCAAGATGCGCGCCCGATATGCGGTGCTGCGCCGTCTGCTGATCGATGCCGATACGGCCGTGGCCGCGAATGCGGCGTTTGCGCTGGGCATCGGAAAGGATTCCGGAGGCGTCACCGCACTGGCCCGCGCCGTAGCCGGTGCATCGGGGGTGATCGCGAGAGAAGCCGCCTGGTCACTGGGAGAAATCGGTGAACCGGCGCGCCAGGTGATCGTGATCGCGCTGGGCGAAGGACTCTCTCAGCCACTGATCAACAGTACCGCCGCGCAGCGTGCGCCTGCCGAGCGCGCCGCGCTGGTGTTGTCAGCGGTGAAGTTGCGACCCGTTCCCGTCGCGGTCGTCGCGCCGTGGCTGACGGATAACGCCGACGATGTCGCTGCGGCCGCCGCCTATGTGATTGGCCGTCCGCGCATTCCCGCTGGCGCGCGCGCCTTGCTTGCGGTGCGTGACCATCGCGACGCCGAGGTGCGACAGTACGTTGCGCGTGGACTGGCACGGTCGGCCGTCGGCGATTCGCTGTCCGTCATGGCGCGCGAGGCGCTGACGAAGTTGGCCGCGGACGCAGACCTGCGCGTGCGAATCAACGCCGTCTCCAGCCTGACGACCTTCGGACCGTTGACGCTTCGCGACGTCGAACGGGCATTGGGGGATAGTGTCGCCAATGTGCGTGTGGCCGCAGCCGAAGGCGCGGCAGCGGTCTTGATGCGTGATACGCTGGCCTGGCGCCGCGCCTGGGATCGGGATACCACGTTTCGCGTCCGCCAACTGTTGTTGACGGCCGCGCGCACCGCCGGTGTCTCCACCTTGGTGAACGACGAGACGGCATGGAGTACCGATCGCGATGCGCGACGTCGCACGGCGGCGATGGAGGCGCGCGCGGCAGAACCGCGTGTCGATCGAGTGACCGTGGCACGCGCGTTCCTGCGCGATGCGGATGCCCGCGTGCGTGCCACGGCGGTCTCGATGATTCCCGCCACGGCCGTCGATGCCGACGTACGGACGGCACTCGCTCCCGTGCTGACGGATGCGGCGCTCCCTGTCCGCATCGCCGTGTTGAACGCGTTGGTGCGACGCGCCCGCGCCGAAGATCTGGAACTGGCGCTCTCGTTGTGGCCGCTCGCCATGTCGGCGAATGACGCCGACGCGCGCACGGCGTCACTGCGTCTCATCGCCTCGGCATGGGCACGTGACAGCGGCAACGTGAACGCAACCTGGCGCGCGCGACTGTCAGCGCTGACGGGTGATGCACCCGCGAGCGAACGTCGGCTGGTCACGGCCGTCACACCGATGGCGGCATGGGCGCGCGTGGCTGCGGCGCCGGTGCCTCCGCGACCGCTGGCCGACTATCAGCGACTCGCTCGCCGATGGCTGACGCCCGGTGCACGCCAGCCGCAGGCCGTCATCTCCACCGAGCGTGGACAGATCACGCTCGAGCTGTTTGGAGCCGATGCGCCGTTGATCGTCGAGGCCTTTGTCGACTTGGCCAACCGCGGATTTTACCGCAATACCACCTTCCATCGTGTCGTGCCCAACTTTGTGGTGCAAGATGGCGACCCGACGGGCACCGGCAGTGGTGGACCAGGTTTCGCACTCAGAGAAAGCTATTCGCGGCGGCGTCATGAGCGCGGTGCGGTCGGCCTTGCCACATCGGGTCCCGATACCGGCGGCAGTCAGTACTATCTGTGCCACTCGGCACAGCCGCACCTGGACGGCGGCTACTCGGTGTTTGGGCGCGTCACCGCAGGGTTGGATGTCATGGATCGCATCGTCCAGGGCGATCGCATGCTGCGCATCGAGATTCGATGAACCGGTCGACTGCCATGACGATCATCGGGCCACGTCGCGCCACCGGACTGGCGAACCTATGGCGGGCGGTCTGCGGGATGTGTGCGCTGGTGGCCGTCGTCGGCGGGTGCGCCAAGTCCGCCATTCCGCTTCGCGGCGTGCCCACGTCGGAAGCGTTGCCGCCCACGGCACTGGCACCACGTCCGCAGCAAATGCGGTTCACCTGGAGCTATCGCGACGAAACGTTCGAGGCCAATGGAGACGGTGTGGTGCGCGTGCAGGCGCCCGATCGTGCTCGCCTCGACTTCTTTCTGCGCAACGGGATGGCTGGCGGATATGCGATCCTCATCGGCGATTCGCTGACGGTGCCCGGGATCGATCTGGTGCGGCGCTTTCTGCCCCCCGTTCCACTGCTCTGGGCAACGCTCGGGCGGGTGGCACTCCCCCCGACTCGCGATACGGTGGCCCGGCGAGACGGTGATACGTTGCGCGCGGATCTTGGCGACTTGCGCGGGGGGGACGCATCCAAGGCCATCGGCCGTGCCTGGCGTCTCGCGCTTACCGGCCGTGACCTCGTGCGCGTCGATCGCATCGAGCAGGGCAAGGTGGTCGAGTGGGTGACGCGAAGCCGCGGGGCCACGGGACATTGGGAACTGCGATATGTTCACGAGCGGGCCAAGCGTGGCCTTCGCATTGTCGTAACCGATACACTTACCGTCGAGGGATTCGATGACGCCATCTGGCGCCGTCCGTAGCTTCTGGATACTGCTGCCCGCATCGCTGCTGGTGCTGTCCGGCTGTCTGTACGGGTTCTCCGGTGGTGGCGGACTGCCCAGAAACTTGCGATCGGTTGCCGTGCAGCCGTTTGACAATCAGACCGCGTCGGCGGATGTACAGCGCGAGGTCCTCGAGGCCACCCGCAAGATCATGCGTGACCGACTCAATTTGCGGGAAGCAACTGAGCAGAAGGCGGATGTGGTCGTGCGTGGCACGATTGCGCGGTACGAGGTCGACTTGCCGGCGGGTGCCAGCGCCGATCCGCGACAAACGGCGTCGACTCGTCGACGGCTGCAACTGGTCATCGACATTGAAATCGTCGAACAGAGTTCCGGACGATCGTTGTTCAAGAAGCAGGGGATGACGATGGAAGGCCAGTATCCCGAAGGCGGCGAGGCCAACGGACGACGGGATGCGATCGACAGTTTCGTGAGCCAGCTGGTGGAAGGAATGCAGTCCCAATGGTGACGGGGGCCGGCGTGCGCGAACCGTTGTCCAAAGTGATGGATTGGACCACGGCCCAACGCTGGCGCTCTCAGCAGCGGCAGACTGTGGTGTTCACCAACGGCGTGTTCGACCTGCTGCATCCTGGACATATCGACGTGCTGCTCGGCGCGCGCCGCGAAGGCACGGCGCTCATTGTCGGCATCAACAGCGACGAATCTGTGCGTCGTTTGAAAGGGCCCACGCGCCCCGTGCGCACCGCTGCCGAACGCGCGTACGTGTTGGCCGGTCTTGAGTCGGTCGATGCGGTCGTCGTGTTCGAACAGGACACGCCGGCGGAACTGGTCAGCGTCTTGCAGCCCGATGTCATCGTCAAAGGCGGCGACTATCGTCCAGACACCATTGTCGGAGCCGCCGACGTCATTGCGCGCGGCGGACGCGTCGTCGTGATTCCGCTCACGGCCGGTCAATCCACAACGTCCATCATCGAGAAGCTTCGTGGCTGATTCTCCAGCAGGTTCTGCAGGTTCCAGCGCGGCGCCGGTGCGACGCGACCGCAGCAATGACGCGCTGCGCGTGGTCACACTCGAACGCGGCCCGGTGCGGTTCGCCGAGGGCTCGTGTCTGGTGTCCTTTGGAGGCACGCGTGTCTTGTGCGCCGCGTCGGTCGAGGACGGCGTCCCCGGGTGGCGACGCGGCAGCGGGGAAGGGTGGATCACTGCGGAATACGCCATGCTGCCGCGCGCGACCAAGACGCGATCATCGCGCGAGCGCCAACAGGTTGGCGGGCGAACGCAGGAGATCCAGCGCTTGATCGGCCGCAGTGTGCGCGCGATGCTCGATGACTTTCGGTTTGGTGAGTTCACGATCAAAGTCGACTGTGACGTGATCGAAGCGGACGGCGGGACGCGCACCGCGTCGATCACGGGTGCGTGCGTGGCGGTGGTGGACGCGTTTGACTGGATGGTGCGCACGGGACGTCTGCCGGCCTCGCCGGTGAAGCGACGTGTCGCCGCCGTCAGTGTCGGCATCATCGACGGCGAGACGCGTGTCGATCTCGACTACGAAGAAGACGTGCGCGCCGAGGTGGACATGAACGTCGTGATGAGCAGTGAAGGGCGCTTTGTCGAGGTGCAGGGCACAGGCGAGCACGGCACGTTCGGACGCGAGGCGCTCAGCGGCTTGATCGACGCGGCCGTTCGCGGCATCGAAGCGCTCGACGCCGCGCAGCGCCGGGTACTCGAGGTGAACGGACACTGACGATGTCGGCGGAGCCGCGTGTCAAGCGCACGCCGCAGACGATGATCCTGGCGACGCGGAGCGCTGGAAAACTGCGCGAACTGCTGCCGCTCGTTGCCGTGCGCGGGTGGGCGTTGCACACGCTGAACGACGCCGGCCTCGTCGACTCTGCAGACGAGGACGCACTCGAAGTGTTCGACACGTTCGAGGCGAATGCGCTGGCCAAGGCCGAATATTTTCACGCGAGACGTCCGGATTGCGTGGTCCTGGCAGACGACTCCGGTCTTGAAGTTCACGCACTGCACGGCGCGCCCGGCGTACGCAGCAAACGCTGGTCGGGACGGTCTGATCTCACAGGTGATGCGCTCGATGCGGCAAACAACGCGCACCTGCAGGCACTGCTGACGCAGGTTGGTGCGACCTCGCCGTCCACGCGCCGTGCGCGCTATGTGTGCGCGGCGGCGGTCATCGGTCCCGGGATGCGCGCCGTCTGTCGTGGCACGACGGACGGCGTCGTGTTGTCGAGTCCGCGGGGGGACGGGGGCTTCGGCTACGATCCCTTTTTTCTGTCGGATGATCTCGGGATGACGTTCGCAGAGGCCTCGCGCGAGGCGAAGTCGCGCGTGAGTCACCGGGGGCGCGCGTTCGCGCGACTGTTGTCGATGGTGGCGGAGGATGGACAGCTGGGCGTCGCAGGCGGTTGACCCGCCGCCTGTGACGAGATACAATACGCGGCTGCAGGTTCGGGTCTTTGGTCAGGGACCTGCGGGGCGTAGCGTAGCCCGGTATCGCGCCTGCTTTGGGAGCAGGAGGTCGCCGGTTCGAATCCGGCCGCCCCGATGAGCTCGTGTAGGGCAGGACGCAGGACACCGTAGGATGCGCGCAGGTGGCGATCCGCGGCGGCGGTAGGCGCCAGTAGCTCAGGTGGATAGAGCGGCAGCCTTCTAAGCTGCGGGTCGGGGGTTCGAGTCCCTCCTGGCGCGCTGGTGGATGGACAAGAACGCACCCTTAGCTCAATGGTAGAGCAGCTGACTCTTAATCAGTAGGTTGAAGGTTCAAGTCCTTCAGGGTGCATCGCAGGTCGGACCGGCGACGTAGGTTGCCGGTCCGTTGTTTTCGGAGGTTTGGCGCAAAAAGTACGGCGAATTTGCGGTAGGCCTTGCGCTGAACGGATGGGGTCGATTAGCATGCTCGACCACACGAGAGGCTGGTGAACGCGGTTGGTTCCTGGCGCTGGTGGCCGGCGGATCGGCTTCGGCCGATCTGGTGACGGCGGGAGGAGTCGCGGTCACAACGCAGAGGTGCGGCACGGTGGTGGATGTGCTGCGTGGTGCGAAAGTTGGGTCTTGCGAATTCGTTACGCGAGCGATAACTTCGCCACCCCTTCGCCGGACGGGCGGCCCCGCAACGATGATTGCGAGCGAGCCGCGGACCGGAAGAGGCGCTCAAGCGGACTTCAAAAGAAGACGAACTGAGGCCTTGACTCGGCGAGGACAGCAGGTTAAATAGTAAGTCTGCCGGCCAAACGGCGGCAAAACAAAAGAAGCTAAGTCAAGCAACCTCAAGGGGTTGCAAGATCATAGAAGTTCAGAAACAACGCTGTTTGACAATCGAAGTCGAGATCGAAGGATGTGCGGGGCGGTGTCTATGACCTGCGGCTCCATCAGGGCTGCAGCGAGACATCAACCTG
>JAGNMU010000546.1 GCA_017991005.1 Gemmatimonadaceae bacterium
CGGCAAAAGGCAGTCGACCCAGATCATCACCCATCAACGCGACGTCGGCCGTCTCAAGCGCCGCCGCAGTGCCAGCGCCACCCATGGCGATACCGACGGTGGCATGAGCGAGGGCCGGCGCATCGTTGACGCCATCGCCCACCATCGCCACCGGTCCGACGGCGGCGAGCTCTTTGATCGACGTCACCTTGTCTTCCGGGAGCAGTCCAGCGCGCACTTCATCGACGCCGACGGCGGTACCCACGGCGTTGCCGACGCCGACGTTGTCACCGGTCAGCATGATGATCCGCTGAATGCCTGCACGCCGAAGCGCTACGAGTGTCTCGCGCGCGTTCGCTCTAGGTTCATCAGCGAGACCTAAGACTCCCAGAAACTCGGGCGTGTGGCCGACGCGTCGTACGATCATCGTGCTGCGTCCCGCCTGCTCGAGCCGCGTCACCGCCTCGCGCACCGCTGGCGGCACGACCACACCCGCATCCTCGAACAGCAGCGCTCGGCCAATCTCCACGACGGCGCCATCAACCGATGCGCGAACACCACGGGCAGTGACCGATGTAAGCTCGCCTGCCTCCGGCACCGTCAACTTCTGTGCAGCAGCGTGCCGTACGACCGCCTTGGCCAGAGGATGCTGAGAGCGCTGCTCTACTGAAGCGGCACTGGCCAGCAGGAACGCCTCATCAACCGAGTCCATCGGCACTACGTCAGTCACCGACGGCTCACCGACCGTGATCGTACCGGTCTTGTCGAGCGCGAGGGAACGAATCGATCCCAATGCCTCAAGATGTGCGCCGCCCTTGATCAAAACGCCGTTGCGGGCCGCCTGAGCGATGCCCGCAAGGACCGCGGCCGGTGTGCCGAGTGCCAGCGCACACGGCGAGGCAGCCACCAGTACCGCCATGGCGCGGGCAAACGCTTCGGGCCACGAGAGCACTCCGAGAAGCGGGGGTACTACGATCAGCAGCACATCACCGATCAGCACCACCGGCACGAAGACGCGAGCGAACCGCTCCGTAAATTGCTGCGTGGGCGCCTTCTGTGTCTGCGCCTCGGAAACCAGTTTGATGACACGATCCAGCGTCCGATCTCCGATGGCGGCCGTCACGTCGATGACAAGCGCCCCTTCGCCGTTCACGCTGCCGGCGAAGACCGGGTCGCCGGGTGCTTTGTCGACCGGCACACTTTCGCCGGTGATCGGCGCTTGGTTCACGCCAGAGCGGCCTTCGAGCACCATGCCGTCCACCGGCACGCGCTCGGCCGGCTTCACGACGACGTGATCCCCCGGCTTCACTTCGCCGATCAATACCTCCATCTCACGCCGCAGCCCGCTCTCCATGCGAAGCACGGTGGCGCGCGACGGTGCCAATTCCGCGAGTGCGGTGATCGCCTTCCGGGCCCGCCCGAGCGCGTAGTGTTCCAATGCGTGGCCGAGGCTGAACAAGAACAACAGCAACGCGCCTTCCGCCCACTCCCCCAACACGGCCGCGCCCGCAGCCGCGACAACCATCAGCAGATCGATGTTGAAGTGGAACTTGCCACGCCTGAGATCCGCCAGGAAATGGCCGACGTTGTCGCGTGCGCCGAATACATACGCCATCGCGAAGAGCACGATGGCAATCCATCGCGGCGCTGTTCCGCTACGGTCGACCAACCATCCGACAAGGAGCGCGACACCCGACATCAGGCTCCACGCCAGCTCCCGATTGCGCGCATACCAAATGCGTGACGCCTCGGGCTCGCCACCATCGGGCTCGCGAGCATCCGGCTTGCGCGTCTCTTGCAGCACCGCTTCGATATTCGCACGCGACGTAATGCGCCGGTCGAACTCCACGCGCGCGACCTGCGCTGCCATGCTCACGGCCGCCGCCGTCACCCCCGGAGAACCACGGAGCAGCGACTCGAGTCGCACGCCGTCGTCCTCAGTCGCGATGCTATGTATCGGCAGGACCACATGCGCGAACTGCTCACTGATCGATGCCCCCGCGACGCGCGCGAGACCTTCGACCTCCGCGAGCGTCACACGTTCAGCGTCATAGTGCATACACAGCATTGGGCTCGTGACGGGTCGCGTCTCACCCGGCTCTGTGTCACCCACGTCAAGCACGTGCACCCGCACCACACCGGGCTGCGCCTCGAGCATCGACGTGAGACGAGCGATGCATGCATCGCGGCCGTCCGGCACGTCTGGTAGGACAAGCGGCAGATCGAGTCGCGTAGTCTGTTGCATCGAGGAGTCGGTTGGAGTTTTGCTCAGCATCCGCGCGTCCTCGGCGGTAGCTGCTTGCAGCGTTCGAGAAGCGTTGGCTCGTGCGAGGGATCGCGACCGCCCTGTGCATGGAACCGCGTCAGGGCATGCGACGCTTCCGTGCGAATCGTGGAGTCAGCATCAGTAAGTCGAGCGCGCAGCGCCGTCGATACGTTCGGATATCTGGCCATCGACAACGAGCCCAGCGCGCGAACAACGGCGAGCCGGACCGGCGCCGACGAATCGACGAGGAGCTTGACGATTTGTGCCTGCATCTCCGCCAGCGCGAGTGTGTCGCGCCTGACTTGCAAGACGGCAGCGTGACGAATGGCGGCCGACGAGTCGTTCAGAGCGGTATGCAATGCCTCCCGCCGTGCCATCGCAGGTAGCGAACCCAGTGCTTCCACGGCCCGCAGTCGCGTGGACGCCATCGAATCCCTCACCAGCGTCTCGAGTGTTTGCTGGACGATTGTGTCAGTCGTTGCGCTGCTCGTGATTCTGCCGAGTGCGTCCGCCACTGCGGCACGGACTGCCGCGTCGCCGTCGCGGTGAGCGGGAACGACAGATCCCAACAGTTTGGAGCGCTCCGCCAGCGCGCTCATACTCAACAAGCGTCCGATGGCTCGCACTCCCTGCGCCCTGACAGACGCGTGGGATGAGTCGTTCAGCATCTGCGCCAGCCCGGGAAGCGCGTCGATGGCGATGACTCCGGGCTGTGCGAGCGCAGAGGATGCGGCGACACGGACAGCGTCAATCGTGTCGGCGAGTGCAGCGACCAACGCCGTGACCGGTCGCTCCAGCTTTGGATTGACGGCCAGTACGTTCCCGAGCGCAACGGCTGCGTCTTCACGTTCC
>JAGNMU010000547.1 GCA_017991005.1 Gemmatimonadaceae bacterium
CCACGCGCCCCTTCGATTCGATCAGCAACGGGGCGAACGCCTTCGTGACACGGAACATGCCAAACACATTCACATCAAAGAGCGATGTGAGTTCGCGCTCCTCCATCTCGATCAGCGGCGCCGCGGCAGCGACGCCGGCGTTGTTCACCACGCCGTGGAGTCCGCGACCGGCGCGGCGGATCGTCTCAACGGCGGCGGCGATGTCACTCGGCACCGTGACGTCGAGCTTGATGCCCTGCATGTTCGGGATGGCGCTCAGCGCGGCGAGGTCCGCCGGCTTGCGGGCGCCGGCATACACGAAATAGCCACGCGTGGAGAGCGTCTCCGCGATGGCGCGGCCGATGCCGCTACTGGCGCCGGTGACGAGGATGGCGGGTTTGGCGGCGGGCGCCTGCGCATGGAGAACGACGGGTGCGAGCGTGGAGAACAAGAGGATCGCGAGAGCGGCGCGTACGCCGCGTATCTGAGCGATGGGCATGGGGGCGGGGCAGGGGGCGAGACGGAATGTGCTATCGGCTTGGGATAGCATATGACTCGCTCGCGTGGCACGCCATGTTGAAGGACCGGCCACAGCGTCTGATGCCCAGGCGAAACGCCTTGATCCGGAACTGCCAAGACGTAGCTTCCGAATGCAGGCGGATGACATGGCGCTGACGTGGCGTCGGTACCGTGTGCAGATGACCACGACTCACGTGTTCGAGGTGCCACCCGTGACGACACCGGATACCGCAACAGACACCGCATCCGTCGCCCTGATGACCGCGGAAGAGCTACTGCTCTACCCGATGCCAGACAAGCGCGTGGAACTGGTGCGCGGTCACGTGGTGGTGCGCGAACCTCCCGGCATGCACCACGGCGAATGCGCGGTGCGTGTGGTGGTCGCGATCAGCACCTTCCTCCATCACGACCGGTCACAACGGGGCGCTCCATTCACACGTGGACGTGTCTTCACGTGCGACACCGGTTTCACCCTCGCGCGCAATCCGGATACGGTGCGCGGGCCCGACGTGGCCTATGTGTCGCGCGTGCGGTGGGCCGGCCCGCTGCCTCAAGGCTACGGAGAGTTCGCGCCCGATCTGGCCGTCGAGATCCGCTCACCAGGCGATCGGCCCGGCGCCGTGCTGGCGAAGGTCGGCGACTGGCTCGAGGCGGGTGCGCTGCTGGTGTGGGTGGTTGACCCGGCGCGTGCACTGATCAGTGTGTACCGCGCGGACGGATCGCAGGCGTTGCTCGGCATTTCGGATGCGCTCGACGGCGGCGACGTACTGCCGGGATTCGCGCTGGCGCTGGCGGAGTTGTTTGCGGAGTAGCACACAAGCGGAGCCGACAACCCTTCACGCAGCGCCCTATGACGTCAGGCGCTGATACGCCTCGAAGCCCGCCCGTTCAACCCAGCACTCCGCCAAACGGTCGTGCTCGACGCGCCAAATGGCGATGCCGGTGAACTCCACTGGGCGATCGTCAGCCGGAAGACCGAAGAGGCCCCCGTTTAACCGGTTGTGATGGTGTAGTCCTCGGTCATCAACTCGTCGATGGCATCCAAATCATGTGGCGGTGACCAGACGCGCCGGAAAAACTCGACGGGTAGCTGCTCGATGCGAGAGGGGTGTTTGTGCATGTGTTGTCAGGAAGGTGTGAGGGTGTGAGGAGGCTCGACGTCAGTGCAGGGCGTCGCTCATCAGAATGTCATGCTGCCAATCCGTGGGATATCCGTGCTGGCGAACCACGGCCGCGATCTGCGCCCAATGCCGCATTCCATGCAGCAGCGCATGAATCACGATCTTGCGGGTGGATGCTTCCAGGGTGCCCGCAGTCAACGTCGTGAACTGCACGGTTCTGCGCAGGTCATCGTCAGTGGCGCTGTCCACCCACGCCGACAGCATACGGCGCGCGTCCTCGAACGCCGCGAACAACTCGTCGAGCGTCTCGGATGATACGGTCTCGTACTCGGTGACCGGCGCGCCGCACAGGCGATCCGCGTATCGCCGTTCCACCACGACGATGTGATGGATCAGCCGTCGCACGGTGGCGGTGCGCCCGTCTCCTGCCGGAAGCTCGAGCAGCGCGAGCGGTTGAGCAGCCAACCATTCTCGCCATCGGCGCGTTTCGGCGGTGGTGTAGTCAAGCAATTCCTGGAGCGTGAGCATGGCCGCCGTGTTCATGAGACGGCAGGTGGCAGCGAGCGCGCTTGTACCTCCTCGGCGGTCAGTCCGAAAATTGGCGGCGTGGCAACACCGCGCATGGCCAACATCAAGTAGAGCTGTCCGCGATGATGGGCTTCGTGCTCGATCATCGACCGCACCCACTTCCAACACGAGAGCGTGGCACCGCCCGGCGTGGCGACGGGCCCTTTCAGATCTTCACCGGTGAGCTGCGCGAAAACAGCGCGTGACTCCTCGTGCAGTCGGTCGACATAGGTCGTCAGCGCGCCAAGATCACGCGCGAGCTCTGGACCATGTCCCGGATATCGACTGGGGCGGCCGGCGATGGTTTCCGCCCACATCCAGCGCTCCATGCCCGCCATGTGTCGAACAAGGGCGCCGAACGTGAACCACTGCGGCGCCGGTGACCAGTCGACATCCTCAGTTTGAATGCAGGCGATCAGCGCACGCGTGCGCCCGTGCATGCGATCGAGATACCTGAGCAGCTCGTGTGTGTCGTTGAACATTGAGAGGCCGTGTGAGATGTTGTAACCGTGACGTTCGTGTTGTCTCTTTCCCGTGCAATCGCCATGCGAACGATAGAGTTGTACGCGCTTGAGGGCGCGATGCCGTCCAGTCTCGCCATCACCGCCGACGTGCTCGCCACCGCCAATCGCCTGCGATCGACGCGCGGTCGGCCGCCGGCCTTCGACCTCCGGGTACGTGGACCCGCTGCGCGTGCTGCGCGCACGTTCTTGCACGCCGCGCTGCCGGAGCTGCCACAGTCTGCCGACAAACGAGCCGACGCGCTCATCATCCCAAGCTTGGTTACCGTAACCGAAGAAGCCGTGCAGGCGCGCCTGCTGCGACGCGACGCCGTTCGTATGCGGAGCGAGTTGATTGAGGCTGCGGAGCAAGGTGTACACATCGCGGCCTCCTGCTCCGCGG
>JAGNMU010000548.1 GCA_017991005.1 Gemmatimonadaceae bacterium
GACACATGCTTGAGGTGATGCCCATACAGCTTGAGCAGTCCGAGCCCGGTCATCATCCCGAGGACAGGCGGGAGGTGCAACAACTGATGAAAGAGCACGGCCATGGTGATGGTGATCAGGAACAGACCGATGACAACAAACGCCCCATGTTGCAGCACCAGGCGCTCGGTCACAGGTGCCGGCTTCTCGTTGCCGACGGCTACGCTCATGCACAGTGCCGGAATCAGCCAGTTCACCACCGACGGCACAAACAGTGCGAAGAATCCGGTGAAGCTGATGATCCCCTGCTGCCACACCATCAGGGTGGTGATGTCGCCGAATGGCGAAAAGGCTCCACCGGCGTTTGCCGCCACAACAATGTTGATAAATGCCACAACCAGAAATCCGGGCTTGCCAGCGCCGACGCTCGTGACCACCGCGCCCATGAGGAGCGCCGTGGTCAGGTTATCCGCCAACGGCGAGATGAAAAACGCCAGCACACCGGTGATCCAGAAGATCTGCCGAAGACTGAACCCGCGACCCACCAGCCACGCGCGCAGCGCGTCAAAAACGCCGCGCTCTTCCATCGTGTTGATGTACGTCATGGCGGCCAGGAGAAACAGAAACAGTTCGCCGAATTCGAGCAGGTTGTGCCGAACCGCTTCTTCAGCAAAGCGACGGAGTGCCTCACGGGACGGTTCGTCAGCCGCCGCACTGGCCGCGACCTGATACCGCCACCCGATGAGTGCCCAGATGACGCCGGCCGCCACCAGCACCGGTTTTGACTTGCGCAGGTGCAACGTCTCCTCAGCCATCACCAGTGCATAGGCGAACGAAAAAATCGTCAGCGCTGCATAGCCGACCCACGATGTGGTCAGGTCGATGCGTCCGGCAGACTCAGCGGCACCTGCCGCCCAGGCGATGCTCGGAACACACGCCGCAGCGAGAGCGACGCAGAGCGCGCCCCAGCCCGCGTGCGGACGCCGGCGTTGGTCTTCAGTGCGTGAGAAGGTCCGTGTCATGATGTCTGAAAGTAATCGCAGAGACATGTCCAGCACTCTTGCAGGAGCCGTGCCGCGACACCGAGATGCCATCGGACGTCATCGGCGGTACGTTGCAGTCAGAGGCGCAGTCGAAAGCGCGGTCGGTGATGTCGTGACCCACGAGGAGATGGCATGAGGCAGGACCCAACGTACGATGCCGTGTACGCGGCTTCACACGCAGATCCGGACATGTTCTGGGCGCATGCGGCGAAGGCGCTCCATTGGGACCGCCCGTGGGACCGGGTGCTGGACGACCGGCAGGCACCACTCTATCGGTGGTTCGCCGGCGGGGAGCTCAACACCTGCTACAACGCCATCGACCGGCATGTGCTGAATGGCCGAGCCGAGCAGGCGGCCGTGATCTACGATAGTCCCGTCACGAATACCAAATTGACCATCAGCTACCGCGAATTGCTGGGCGAAGTGGCCCGTTTCGCGGGAGTCCTGCGCTCGCTTGGTGTCCAACGCGGCGACCGCGTGATCATCTACATGCCGATGATGCCGGAAACGCTCATCGGCATGTATGCCTGCGCCCGCATCGGTGCGGTGCACTCCGTGGTGTTTGGCGGATTCGCGCCCAACGAATTGGCCGTGCGCATCGATGACGCACAGCCCACCGTCGTGCTCACCGCGAGCTGCGGCATCGAAGTCCAGCGTGTGGTGCCGTACAAGCCGTTGCTCGATCAGGCACTCGCGTTGGCGGCGCATCAACCCGCGCATTGTGTGGTGTTGCAGCGTGATGTGCTGCGCTGCGACCTCACGGCGCCGCGTGATGTCGACTGGCGCGCGTTGGCCGCGACGGCGTCGCCGGTGGACAGTGTCCCCGTCGCCGCGACCGATCCGCTGTACATCCTGTATACATCGGGAACGACGGGCATTCCCAAAGGCGTCGTGCGCGATCATGGCGGTCACGCGGTGGCATTGCACTGGTCGATGCGCCATGTGTATGGCGTGCAGCCGGGCGAGGTGTTCTGGGCCGCCTCCGATTTCGGCTGGGCCGTGGGGCACTCGTACATCGTCTACGCGCCGCTGCTGGCAGGGTGCACCACCGTGGTGCACGAAGGCAAGCCGGTGGGCACGCCCGACGCGGGCGAATTCTGGCGTGTGATCGAGGAGCATCAGGTGCGCGTGTTGTTCACCGCACCCACGGCGTTTCGCGCCATCAAACGAGAAGACCCCAAAGGGCTGCTGTTCGAGAAGTACGATACGTCCTGTCTGCGTGCACTGTTCCTGGCCGGTGAACGACTGGATCCCGATACGTATCATTGGGCGCGCGCGCTGCTGCAGACCCCGGTCGTCGATCATTGGTGGCAGACGGAAACGGGATGGGCGGTCGCGGCCAACTGTCTTGGTTTGTCTCCGTTTCCCGTCAAACCGGGCTCGCCAACCAAACCGGTGCCGGGCTACCTGGTGGAGATTCTCGACGAAGACGGGAACGCGCTGCCACCGAACAAAGAAGGCGCCGTGGTGATCAAGCTGCCACTACCACCCGGGTCGCTCGCCACCCTCTGGCGCAACGACGCGCGCTACATCGAGACGTATCTCAGCAAGTATCCCGGCTACTATCTCACCGGCGACGGCGGCTACATCGATGAAGACGGGTACCTCTTCATCATGGGCCGAGTCGACGACATCATCATCGTGGCCGGTCACAATCTCTCCACCGGTTCGATGGAGCAGGCGCTGGCCAGTCATGCGGATGTGGCCGAGTGCGCGGTCATCGGCGTGCGTGATGCACTCAAGACGCAGGTCCCCATCGGCCTAGTGGTGCTGAAGGCGGGTGTGGCGCGTGCGCACGGCGAGATCGCCGCCGAACTGGTGCAGGTGGTGCGCGATCAAGTGGGACCCGTCTCCAACTTCAAGCAGGTCGCGGTGGTATCCCGCCTGCCCAAAACCCGTTCGGGGAAAGTGTTGCGCAAGACCATGCGCGCCATTGCCGACGGCGATGACTGGACCATGCCGCCCACCATCGATGATCCCGCCATCCTCGAGGAGATTGCGGCCGCACTGCAGACGCTCGGGTTGGCGCGTGGCACCGGCACGGCAATCGGCGGATGATCAGCGGA
>JAGNMU010000549.1 GCA_017991005.1 Gemmatimonadaceae bacterium
CGATCACGTACGCCTACGACAGCATCGGCCGCGTGGCGACGCGGAGCATCAACAGCGTGCCGCTCACGCTCGGCTACGATGCCCTCGGGCGGGTCACCCAGGAGGCCAACGCGCTGGGCCCCTTCACGTACGGGTACGACGGGATGAGCGGGCGCTTAGCGAGCGTGAGCTACCCGAACGGGCAGACCTCGGCCTACAGCTACTTCCCGACGGCGCAGGATCATCGGCTGCAGACGATCCACCATCGCTTGGCCGACCAGACGACGCTGTCGCGATTCGACTATGCGTATGACGTCGTCGGCAACATCCTCACCTGGCAGCAGCAGGCCGGCACGGCGGCGCCAGAGGTGTGGCGGTACGGGTACGACGCCGCGGATCAGTTGACGGGCGCGATCTCGGAGACGACGGATCCGACACCGACGATCCTGAAACGCTTTGGGTATGGGTACGACCCAGCGGGCAATCGGCAGTTCGAGCAGATCGACGACGCGGTCACGTCGTGGACATACAGCACGCTGAACCGCCTCGTGTCGCAAGCGGGCGGCGGGGTGTTGCAGTTCGCGGGAACGATCAGCGAGCCGGCGACGGTGACGATCGGCGGCCAGCCGGCGGCGGTGTTGGGCGCGAATGCGTTCGCGCGCGGCGTGCCGGTGGTGCCTGGGACCAACACGGTCGCCATCGCGGCGACCGATCCGAACGGGAACACATCGACGGCGACGTACGAGGTCGATGTCACCGACGCGGCGAAGACGTTCACCTACGACGCCAATGGGAACCTCACCAGCGACGGCACGCGGACCCTCGAGTGGGATGCCCGCAATCAGCTCGTCGCGGTGACAATCGGAACGTATCGCAGCGAATTCGTCTACGACGGTCTGCAACGGCGCGTGCGGCAGGTGGAGAAAGACAACGGCCTCACGACCGCGGACACGCGCGTGCTCTGGTGCGAGACGGCGACCTGTGAGGAGCGTGTGGCCAACGGCGTGACCGTCACGAGACGGACGTTCGGCCTCGGGGAACAAGTCAACGGCACCGCGCGCTTCTTCACGACGGACCATCTCGGCTCGGTGCGCGAGGTGACCGATGCCGCCGACGCGCTCCTGGCGCGCTACGCCTTCGACGCTTGGGGGCTGCGCACGGTCACCGACGGCACCGACGTCACGAATGCCGGGCTAAGTGGTCATCCTCTGATTGGTGCGTCCCAGATGTATGGAGCCCTATTCAGAGTGTACGATCCGCTCTTGGCGCGTTGGCTGAGCCCGGATCCGCTTGGACACTCGGTCGGTACCAACTGGTACGCATACGTCGATAACAACCCGCTTTCGTTCGTAGATCATCTCGGTCTATCCAAGGGTGGAAAACAGAACATTAGCGTCAACCACAAGGGACAGGAGTTCACTTCCCGGTCATCGGAGCGAGCCGTTGGAAAGGCGATCGATGAAGCGAGGCGCGAGGGAATGGGGGCGAGGCACATTGCGAAGCTGAAAGGCATCTACAAGGTCATCAGGCGAGGTGGGACGATGGGGCTGGCATGCACACTGATGGACTGCGGGGCCTATGTCGAAGCAATGGAGTGCGTGTTGAACCCTACACGCAAGGACTGCTACTCTCCGGTGCGCCCACCGGTGACCCTGTGCGAAATGTAGTGTCCGCGCGGCCTTGCGAAGCGGTGGTCGATATGACATCAGACGGGATTGTCGAAACTGACTGGAATCGTGTTCGGAAACTCGCAGTTGCGATAGCCAACGAATCAGACGATAGCAAGGAGCTGAGCCTGCGGCTGCGGCTGAGGTCCCTGTTGTCCGAACTCAGGATGCAATACGGCGACCTTCCGAGCATTTTGGCAACGGAAGCAGACTATGCGGATTCACCGAAAGAATCAGAGGCCCTTCTCCTGAGAGCGTACGAGCTGGCGGGAGCCATGGCCGATCGCTGCAACCTGAGGGAGATCTCCTTGTCCCTCGCGAGCCTGTACGTTGACCAGATGCCAGACCCGGTCGAAGCTCGACGCTGGCTTGCCGCTTCAAGGGGCCTCCTTGATGACGAGGAGTCCCGACATGAATATCGGTCCATAGCCCGCGCTCTTCGTCGTTATCGAAACGAGCATCCGGAACCGGCTAGAACGTAGCGTGCTGATTCGCTCAGACACGGTGCGTGGTTCCGTGGGGTGACCCCATTCGTCCGGATGGGCGAGGCCTGGAGCTGGTCCTTCCCCTGGTCCACCGCTGATCACGCCGAGGCGTCGCTGATCGCCGGCCGAGGGGCAACGCAGGGGGCACCGTAGTGTCGGGAGCTGCGTTGCCCCTGTCGCTGATCGCGGCCGGGTGATCGGCCGCGCATACCTGTCGTCGCCGAACCTTGCCTTGAACACAGGGTCGGGAGCGACGTTCGGTCGATCCGTAGAAGCGGTCCGCGCTTCTGACCAATGAACACGGGCCTCCTGAGGCATCAGTCACCGCTACCAACTCGTTGATCGTCGCGCTGTTGCCGTCGTGGTCGATGACGACGGACGCGTCGGTGGGCGGTCGGTCCTGCTGCCGGCCGCCGCGTAGCGCGGAAGGTGACGGGGCGTGCTCACCAATCCCGCCGCCGCCCTCCCACGCCCGCGCGTCGAGGCACGCCCGCGCGCCGGGCTCACCCTCGCCCAGGCCACGCGCCTGATGGCGGCCCCCTGGCCCGGCGCGCCGATCGGGGTGCGCGACCGCGCGATCCTGGAACTGCTCTACGGCACCGGCCTGCGCCTCGGCGAGGCCGTGCGCGCCGACGTCACCGACATCGACCTCGCGCGCGGCGTCCTGCTCGTCCGCGGGGGCAAGGGCCGCGTCGATCGCGTCGTCCCGCTCGGCGGCCGGGCGGCCGCGGCGCTCGATCGCTATCTGTGCGAGCGTCGGCCGGCCCTGGACACGGGTGCCTCGGGCGCGCTCTTCCTGACGCGTGACGGCGGCCGGCTGGGCGCGGCCGTGATGCGCGTCCGGATCCAGGTCGCGGCCCGGCGTCTCGCCCTGCGCCTCACGCCGCACGGCCTCCGGCATGCCTGTGCGACGCACCCGCTCCGCGGCGGCGCCGACGTGCGCCACGTCCAGGG
>JAGNMU010000107.1 GCA_017991005.1 Gemmatimonadaceae bacterium
CGGCATCATCATCTCGAACGCAAGCATCTCGTCGGGCGCCAGCTCGGTGACGCGTGCCTCGGGTTCGACGGGCTCGAGCCAGGACCAGGTCGTCAATCGTTTGGCCGACCTGAATCCGAACGACATCGAAAACATCGAAGTGCTGAAGTCGGCGGCCGCCTCGGCCATCTACGGCTCGCGCGCGACGAACGGCGTGGTCGTGATCACGACCAAGCGTGGCAAGCAGGGACGCGCGTCGTGGAACGTGACGCAGCGTGTGGGCACGCAGCAGCAGCTCAAGAACCTCGAATTGCGTCGCTACGCCGATCTCGCCGAAGTCACGCCGTTTGCCGGCGGAGCGGTGGGTGTGGCAGCGGCGACGGCGGCCTGTAACCCCAAGTGCCCGTACTACGACTGGCAGGGGCAGCTCTACGGCCGCACCGATCCGTCGTGGGAAACGCTGTTGTCGGCGTCGGGCGGCGTGAACAACACGCGCTTCTTCACGTCCATCAGCGATCGCCAGGAATCGGGCATCGTGGTGAACACCGGCGCCCGTCGCACGGGTGGCCGCATCAACCTCGACCAGACGCTCGGCACCAAGTGGACGGTGAGCGGCGGTCTTGATGTGACGCGCAACTTCTTCCAGCGCGGTATCGGCGGCAACGACAACTCCGGCACCAGCCCGATCTACACCTTCGGTTACTCGCCGGCGATCGTCGATCTGCAGTCGAAGGGCGCCGATGGCCGCTACATCCGCATGCCGTTCAACGGCGGCGGCTCGGGCACGTCGAACCCGTTCGAAGTGTTCCGCGACGTTGTGAACACGGAAAGTGTGTGGCGTCAGGCCGGAAATCTGCGCGCCAACTTCTCGGCGCTCAGCACGGCCCACAACTCCGTCCAGCTGTCGTTCCTGGCCGGTATGGATCGGTTCCAGCAGGAAGGGTACCAGTACGCGCCGAACTACCTGCAGTTCGAGCCGGCGGACAACTTCCTTGGCACGGCCAATCAGCTCAACGCATCGAGCTACCAGTACAACCAGGGTGTGAACGCGGTGTGGACGTACTCGGCCGGCAACAAGTGGCTGACGTCGCTGACCACGTCGGTTGGCGGCTCGTACGAAAACCAGACATTCAACTCGTACCAGATCCGCGGCCGTGGCCTTCTGCCGACGGTGAAGGTGCCGGTAGGTGCACAGGACATCGCCGTCACAAACGGCAAGAACGAATTCCGCGACCAGTCGTACTACGTGAACGAGCAGATCCTGGCGCTCGAGGAAAAGTTGGCCTTGAACATCGGCGTGCGTGCCGACCGGTCGAGCGCCAACGGCGATCGCGAAAAGTTCTACCAGTTCCCGAAGTTCTCGGCGTCGTATCGTTTCGTGAAGCCGTTCACGGACAAGATCGACGAGATCAAGTTCCGCGCGGCGAAGGGCAAGTCGGGCAACCGCCCGCGGTATGCGGATCGTGACATCCTGTACGCCAACGGCGGCATCATTGGCGGCTCGGCGTCGCTCGTTTCGAACGGTCTCCTTGGCAACGCCGGCATCAAGCCAGAGACGATGAACGAAACCGAGTTCGGCGCGGACATGACGTTCCTGGGTTCGCGGTTGAGCCTTGAAGTGACGCGCTACGAGCGCAAGATCACTGACCTGCTGCTGACGTTCCCGCTGCCGCCGTCGTCGGGTCTGGGCAACCAGATCATCAACGGTGGCCAGCTGTCCGTGCAGGGCAACGAAGCCGTGCTCTCGGCGGTCCCGTACCGCAGCAACTCGGTGGAGTGGTCGACGCGCATCATCTACAACGCTAACGTGCAGCGCACCGATTTCATCCCGGTGCCGGCGTTTGCGGTGCCTGGCTCGTTCGGTGCGACCTACGGCCGCAACCGGATTCAGGCGAACACGCGTTCCACCATGATCTGGGGCAACGCGCCGTTCTGCGCGAACAACACGTCGTGCGATTCGCCGATTTTCGATTCCAACCCGGTGCACACCACCACGTTCAACAACGACATCACCTGGAAGCGCCTGACGTTCTCGGTCCTGGCCGACTGGCGTAACGGTGGTGCCGTGTCGAACATGACCAACAACCTGTTCGACGAAGGCGGCCAGTCGCGCGACTACGTAGAGAAGGGTGCGGATCGGTACGCCACGTTCGACGGCGGCGATATTCGTCCGTACCTGCAGAGCGGCACGTACGTGAAGATCCGCGAAGTGAACCTGAATCTTCAGGCGCCGGATTCGTGGGCGAGCAAGGTGCCGGGTGCGCGCAGCCTGCGCTTCAACCTGAGCGGCCGTAATCTCGCGCTGTTCTCCAAGTACTGGAGCTTCGACCCCGAGTTCAACAACTTCGGCAACACGAACTTCAACCGGTTCATCGACCTCGCGCCGTTCCCGTCGAGCCGGCAGTTCTTCTTCAGCGTCGACGTGGGGTTCTAAGACCATGATGACGACAACTACGAGGACACCCTTGAACGCGACACGTACCCTCGCGCTCGTCCTGGGAACCGCGGCACTCGCCGCGTGCAGCAGCGACAAGCTCGATATCACCAACCCGAATACGCCGACGACGGTTGCCGCTGGTGCCGACCAGCAGGCGCTGCAGCTGCAGGCCACCGGTCTGCTTCGTCAGCTGCGCAACGGTCGTGGCGGATTCATCAACGATGTCGGACGTTTCGGTCGTGAGATGTACATCTATTCGCCGCAGGAAGGGCGCAACACGTCGCACTACCTGCAGGGCCTGACGGGCCAGAACAAGATCGACCCGGCCGGTTTCGCCGTGGGTGTGTGGGGCACACCGTACGGCAACCTGCGCGACATCTTTAACCTGAAGAACGCTGCGGCTGGCTCTGCGGCGTTGACAGCGGCGCAGAAGAGTGCAGCACTGGGTTTCGCGAAGACGCTCGAGGGGCTCGAACTCCTCTACGTCATCTCGACCCGTGACACGCTCGGTGCCGTGGTGGAGATCAAGCAGGACGCGTCGGATCTGGCCGCGTTCGTCTCGCGTGACTCGGTTTACAAGTACATCCTGAACACGCTTGACGAGGGCAACACGGCGCTCGCGGCTGGCGGAACGGCGTTCCCGTTCACGCTGCACGCCGGGTTTGCCGGGTTTACCACGCCAACGACGTTCGCGCGGTTCAATCGTGCGATTGCCGGCAAGGCCGCGGCATACTACGCCACGTCAGGCGGTGGAACGACCGCTTGGCAGCGTTCGCTCACGGCACTCACCGCGTCGTTCCTCAACACGGCGGCAACCACCCGCACCGATCTCGATGCGGGCCCGTTCCATCCGTACTCGGGAGCGACGGGCGATGCCAGCAACCCGTTCTTCGGCAACGCGGCCGTTCTCTATCTGCACCCGTCCACCACAACGGACGCACCGCTCAAGGCGGATGGATCGCTCGACAATCGCTATCTGGCGAAAGTTAAGGCGAAGACCACGGGCAATCCGGGCGGTGGTGTGGCCGGCATCTCGTCGTCCATCGGCTACACCGGAGACAACTCCAATTCGAACCCTGTGCCGATCATCCGCAACGAAGAGCTGATGCTCCTCCGTGCGGAAGGACTGTTGGCCACGGGTGACAAGGCGGGAGCGATCACCATCATCAACTCGATCCGCATGAACTCCGGCGGCCTTGCGGCGTCGACGTTGACGACCGCGTCGGCAGACGCCGCCGTGTTGGATGAAATCCTGCTGCAGAAGCGCTACTCGCTGCTACTGGAAGGCACGCGCTGGATCGACATGCGCCGGTATGGCCGTCTGGCCACGCTGCCGCGTGATGTTCCTGAGCACTTTGTCGCCAAGGTGATGCCGATTCCGCAGGGCGAGTGTCTGGTGCGTGCCGGTAAGGCCGGCGCACTGGCCGGTCCTGGCTGCCAGTAAGCAGTCGGTCGCTATACACAACGGCCCCGCGAGCAAGCTGCTCGCGGGGCCGTTGTCTTTGTGCGGTCTCTTTGTCTCTCTCGAATGGTCAGGCCACGCGCGAGGCGGTCAGTATCCGTCGCGTGTCCACACCAAAATGACACCGCACCGTCGATCCGGTCCACCGAACTGCGGTGGCACGGTGGCGGCGCCCGAGTACACCTCGATGCCGGCAACCTGCTTGGGCGGAGGGAGCAGTTCGAGATTGAAGAAGCGCGGCAAGATGATGCCGTCCAACAGCACTTGCATGGCACACGCACCGGTGCCGTCACCGCCCACGCTGCCACCCTCTCGCTTTGAAAGTGCGACGGTACCGGCAAACGCCTCGGTCGTGATGCGCGAGACATCGATGCCGCGCAGCGTGCGCAAGAAATCACCGACTTCGCGTGATCCTCGCCGTTCAATCTGCTCCTGCGTGATGAACTGGCCGATCCCTTGCGAGCGTCGCTGTTCGAAGTCGAGCATCCGCGTCGAGATGCGCGTCGCCTTCACCCGAATGGTGTCGAGCAACATCGTGCTACGCGTCAGCGTGTAGGAGAGCCGGACGGTGTCATTGGCCGGGACATCGATGATGCCCGACGTGGGCGCGAAGCCGATGCGCCGCACGACCAGCAGATACTGTCCCGCCGGTACCTGCAGAAAGCGGAAGCGCCCGCTCTCTTCGGTCACGACGCGGGCGTCGACGCCGACCACCGAGATGTCGGCGCTTTCCAGTGGGCGCAGCAGCGTGTCGGTCACGACACCGTCGATGACCCCCAGCCCGGCCTTAGGCACTGGCTTGCGATCGGCTTCCTGCGCTGCCCGATCGCGAATGGTGGTCTTTTGCTGCGCCCCAAGAGGGGCGGAGGCCACCACCGCGCCGGCGCCCAGAAGCGCGGCCGCGAGCAGATGGCGGTTTGTCGTAGTGGAAGGTCGCATACGGATAAAATACCCCAAACCCGCCGCAGTTTCTCCATCCCGGCTACGGGTGCGGCAGTTCTCCGGTGACTCCGGGCGGCGCAAAGCGCACGGCGTCGCCCACACTGATGATGCCGTCGTCCAGCACGATGGCGAAGGCCCCGCCGCCCCAGTCGGGTCGCATGGCGGCCTGCAGACCGGGCAGCACCTCGTCCATGGCGTGACACGGCTTGGTCTCGCCGGCGATCTCGAGCCGCACGTTCCCGACCAGGAGAATGCGCCCGCGCATGTTTCGCAGGTCACAGCCGCGCACGAGCAGATTGGCGCGCCGCCTGGAAGGATCGAGGCTGGCCTCGAGCGCCGCCATGTGCGATGCCCACCGCTCCGCCTCGAGAATGGTGACCTGCCGCCGCCCGCCCTGATTGGCGTTGCCTACCAGTCCGCGATTGGCTCGGAGCGCGGCCTGTGGCACAAAGTCCATCGGGCCGTTCTTGGAGCGCTTGATCCAGATGCGTTCGAGCGTGCCGACCGACGTCACGTCGCTCACGTGCGTTCCACGATGCGATCGATGAGGAAACTGGATTGTTCGACTGCCTCGGCGGTGAAGTCGCCGAAGAAGGTGCGTACGTCTTCGAAGAGTGCGCTGAATGCTGCCTGGTCGCCGCTGGCGAGCACGTCGCCGAGTTCTTCGGCCGCCTGCTGAAACGCCGACGTCACGGCGCCGGTGGCCGGATTTCGCATTTCGATGGGGCCGTACAGTCGCGGATCCTGCGCGAAGTGCCGAGCGGAGACATACAGCTCGAGCAGATAGGCGGGCGACGTGAATTTGAGTGTGTCGTCGAGCGGAATACCGAGTCGCGCGAGCGTGAGGCCGAGTACCTGCGTTTGGTAGTGCGTGAGCACCTGTACCACGGACATCGCGCGGTCGTGTTGCATGGGCGTGGCTTCGGTGACCGCCAGGCCGCGCGCCGTAAACGTCTGCACGACCCAATCGGCCCACGCGTCACCGCGCGCGCGGCACACCACCAGGCGCTGCCCCTGCAACGTATGCACGCCGGGGCCAAACATTGGGTGGGTGCCCACCACGCTGGCGCGCGTGCTCTCGAGCATGGCGGCGACGGGCGCGGACTTGATGGACGTGATGTCCATCAGCAGTGCGTCGTCGCGCACATGGGGACCGATTTCTCGAATGACACGCTCGGTGTCTTCGATGGGCACACCCACCACCACCACGTCGGCCGCTGCCGCCGCCTGAGTGGCGGTGAGCTCGGTATCGCGATCGACAATGAGCACATGATGTCCGAGATCGGCGAATAGACGCGACAGTAGCGCGCCCATCTTTCCCTGCCCGCCGATGATGGCGACCGTGCGCGGCTGGGCATCTACCGGCACTTCAGCGCGAAGCGCTGCCTGATGATCACGGCTCGAGCGAAGCAATACCCGAAAAATCGATTCGATTTCGCCGACTGGCAGGCCGAGATCGCGTGCCCGGTCACGCCGGTCGTCGAGCACCGTGCGTTCGCGTTGTGCGTCGCGAATGCGAATGCCGTGCGCCCGCTTGTACGCCGCCACCTCGGCCACGAGCGCCATGCGGCGGGCCATGATCTGCAGCAGATCGCGGTCGAGCGCGTCGATCATGGCGCGCAATACCGGAAGTGGTCGGGGCGTCGACTCCGTCATGCGTGACTGACGAGGGGCGTGAAGCGCGCGTTACACCTGCGTGGGAGTCGGGCATTCGCCGACACCGTCGCCCTGCGCGCCTCAGTCAACCTATCGAACAGCCACGCCCGACACCACAGCGCTCAGCGAAAGAAGACGCTGACGCCTCCCGTGGCGCCGATGGTCTCGGGGCGATCACCGTCCTCGTACGTTGCGGCGACACGAAGCGACACGTTCCCGCGAACCGACTTCTTGACGCCCGCTTCGACTCCCCACGTCGTCAGGGCCTTCCCACTCAGTCCGGTACCCGACGTTCGGCCGTAGGAAAAGCCTGGCGCAACGAACACGCCGCTCCGTCCGCGTGATCCGGCAAAGTGAATCGGCAGATATGCCGCAAGCTGTGTGGTCGTTGTCTTTCGTGTGCTGCCGTTCGGAAGCTCTGTGCTGGTGAACGACAGGCCCACGAGTCTCGCGTCGATCGCCACGGACGAGGTGAGATACCACGCGATGGCCGCAGACCCCGGCACCGATACGCCCAGCAAGAGATTCTTGGACATCGACTGTACGCGCACCGCATCGAGGCGCAGCTCGATCTGCCCACCTTGCGCATGCGCAACGGTGGGCTGTACGAGCGGCGCAGCGGAGAGCAACACGGCGAAAAGATGAGTGAAACGAAGGCGGGTTTGCGACACGAGGCACTCCGACGAGGGGAAATGCGTCGCCGCCCCCGAGACGGTCGGACGCATGTGCCCGGCAGCTTCATCGGAGAGGCATCGTGGCGCAATCCGGCTGGGATGAACGGCTGCGCACGGCGGATGCGCGGTGACTCTGGCGAGGCGGACGTACGCGCCTTACATGGCGGGCTGGTATCGTCCCCACACGGCTTCGAGCGTATCGGCAATCTCGCCCACGCTGGCCCGTACGCGCACCGCATCGACGATGCGCGGCATCAGCTCCGCTCGAGCGCCGGTGTGCCCCGGCAGATAGTCAGCCGCGCACGTGCCGATTGCTGCGAGCGCCGATGCAACCGCATGCGAATCGCGAGCAGCACGCACGCGCGCCAATTGAGCCACCTGCCCCTGCTCGAGCGCAGAGAAATTCGGCGCCGGAATAATTGGCGGGTCCTGTCCGTCGCCGAACTTGTTGACGCCCACCACCACGGTATCGCCGGCTTCCACACGCAACTGATACGCATACGCACTGCGCGCGATCTCTTCCTGAAAGAACCCGACCTTGATGGCTTCGGCGGCGCCGCCCAGCTCGTCCACCTTGGTGATGAGGTCGAGCGCCTGCCGTTCCACTTCATCGGTGAGCTGTTCCACGTACCAACTGCCGGCGAGCGGATCCACCGTTTGTGCAACGCCCGATTCATAGCCGACGATCTGCTGGGTACGCAGCGCGAGCGTGGCCGCTTCGGCGGTGGGCAGCGCGAGCGCTTCGTCGTAGCCGTTGGTGTGCAGCGACTGCGTTCCGCCCAACGCCGCGGCCAGCGCCTGCACGGTGACGCGCACGACGTTGTTGAGCGGCTGCTGCGCGGTGAGCGTCACGCCGCCGGTTTGCGTATGAAAGCGCAGACGGCAACTGTTGTCGTTGGCGCCAAAGCGTTCGCGCATGATGCGCGCCCACATGCGGCGTGCGGCGCGAAACTTGGCGACTTCTTCAAACAGGTCGCTGTGCGCCGCAAAGAAGAACGACAATCTCGGTGCAAATGCATCGACCGACAGCCCGGCGTCCACGGCCTGCTGCACGTATGCGATGGCGTCGGCAAAGGTGAACGCCACTTCCTGCACCGCCGTAGCACCGGCCTCGCGGATGTGGTATCCCGAGATGGAAATCGGATTCCACTGCGGCACCTCCGCGGCGGCGAAACGAAACATCTCGGCCGTGAGCGCCAGCGACGGCGACGGCGGATAGATGTACGTGCCGCGTGCGATGTACTCTTTCAGAATGTCGTTCTGCACGGTGCCCGAAAGTTTGGCACGGTCGATGCCCCGCTCTTCGGCCACCACGATGTACATGGCCAGCAACGTCGACGCGGTGGCGTTGATGGTCATGCTGCTCGAGACTTTGTCGAGCGGAATGCCATCGAGCAGCACGTGCATGTCCTCGACGGTATCGATGGCCACACCCACACGCCCCACTTCGCCCAGCGCACGCGGCGAATCGGAATCGATGCCCATCTGCGTTGGCAGATCGAACGCCACCGAGAGTCCGGTCTGACCGGCGTCGAGCAGCAGTTTGAAGCGCTCGTTGGTGGACTTGGCGGTACCAAAGCCGGCGTACTGCCGCATGGTCCAGAGTCGCCCACGATACATGGTGGGCTGCACGCCGCGCGTAAACGGATACTGCCCCGGATCGCCGAGGTCGCGCGCGTAGTCGGTGTGCACGTCGGAGGGACGGACAACCGTCTGGATTGGAATACCGGAAGGCGAGAGGCGTTCAGTCATCCCGCAATTTAATCAGCGGCTGCGAGCAGCGTGCGGGGAAGAAACTGCTTTTTACCACAGAGGGCACAGAGGCACAGAGGGTGATTGCCGAAGCGCTCCCTCTGTGCCTCTGTGTTCTCTGTGGTGAAATGCCGTTGCTGTTGCTGTTTCGCCGCCGCGCGATGCTACGCCGTTGCTGCCGCCGGTTCGTTGCGCGGGTGATGCCGGCGATCGGGAATGGGCAGCGGGAACTCGGCGACCGTTTCCACTTCGGCTTTGCTGCCGATGTAGAGCGGGGTGCGCTGATGCAATTCGTGCGCTTCGACATCGAGAATGCGCTTGTGGCCGTCGGTGGCCATGCCGCCGGCCTGCTCGGCGATGAAGGCCAACGGATTGGCTTCGTACAAGAGGCGCAATTTGCCGCGCTGCGCCTTGGCGTTGGCGGGATAACAGAAGACGCCGCCACCAAGCAGGTTGCGATGGAAGTCGGCCACCAGTGAACCAACGTAGCGCACGTTGAGCGGTTTGCGTACGCCGTCCATACCGCGATAGCGACGCATCAGTTCGCGCGTCGGTTCGGGCCAGTCCTGTTCGTACGCGTCGTTGACCGAGAGATAGCGTGCACGCTCGGGGATTCTGATGTCCGGATGCGACAGCAGGAATTCGCCGATGGACGGATCGAGTGTGAAGCCGTGTGCACCCTGCCCCGTGGTGTACACCATCATCGTGCTCGATCCGTAAATCACGTAGCCCGCGGCCACCTGACGACGGCCCGGCTGCAGCATGTCTTCCATTTCGCCGCGGGTGCCGCGGGTGATCTTCTGATACACCGAGAAGATGGTCCCGACGGGCACGTTCACGTCGATGTTGCTCGAGCCGTCGAGCGGATCGAACAGCAACACATACTTGCCGGCGCGGAAGCCTTCCGGAATGTGAATGATGTCCGGCTCTTCTTCCGAGGCCATCGCGCAAAGGCGGCCGCCGTGATCGAAGGCCTTGACGATGATCTCGTTGGCGAGCACGTCGAGCTTTTGCTGGACTTCGCCTTGCACATTCACATCGCTCGTTGCGCCCAGGATGTCGGCGAGGCCCGCGCTGCGCACCTTGTTCGCGATCATCTTGCCAGCGAGCGCCATGTCGTACAGGATGCCCGACAGTTCGCCGGTCGCATCAGGATATTTGCGCTCCTGATCGATGATGAAGCGCTCGATGGTGACGACGGATGTCGCGGTATGCTTGACCAAGATGGAATCCTCGGGACGGGAGACGCTGCGGCTTCGCGAGCGACCCTGAGCGCGCCAGACGAACAGCTACAATGCGCGGCGGAACGGGATCGAAATCGATTGCGGCGGGACCGAAAAAAAAGGCGACCGGCACCCTGCTGAAACTGACGATCAAGGGTAAGGCGAGGCAAGAGCCGGAAGGTTCCAGCGCTGGCCACCGGCCCGCACCTCGATGCCCTGACCGTCAGTCACAATCACAATCGTCCCCTCGAGATCGGTTCGCAGCAGGGGAATCCCCCGCGCGGTAAACGTTTCCAGCGTTTCGGTTGAGGGATGCCGATAGGTGTTGCCAGCGCCCACGGAGACGACACCGAGGCGAGGGGCGACCGCGTCCACAAAGGGCGGCCGCGAGCTGGTGCGGCTGCCGTGATGGCCGAGCTTGAGCACATCGGCCCGGAGCAGCGCGGGGTCGATATGCTCCAGCATCCAGTTTTCCTCCTCGGCCTCGGCGTCGCCGGTGAGGAGAAACGCCACATCGCGGTAGGATATGCGCAGCACCACGGAGGTTTCGTTGGCGTCCGTCTGCGCGGCGGTCCACGCAGAGTCCGGCGCCAGCACGCGCACCTCGATGCCGTCCAATTGCCAGCGATCACCCGGCGACACGCGATGCCACGCCGTCTGTGCGTGGCGCGCCGTTTCGAGCGCGCGGCGATAGGCCTCGCTGGTGGTGACGAAGGCCGGCTCCCACCACCGCTCGGGTTCGAGCGCCTGAATGATGCTCGCGGCGCCACCCACGTGATCGTCGTGGGCGTGAGACATGACGAATGCCGCGACGTCGCCGCCGACGCGTCGTACGTACGGCACCACGGTCCGACGACCAGCGTCTCCGCCGTCCCACCGACGACCCGCGTCCACCAGCACCCAGCGGCCTTTTGGAGTGCGGATTCCGAGCGCATCACCCTGCCCCACGTCCATCACGTGCAGTTCGAGGCGGCCCGACCCTCCGGCAAATGTCGGCAGCCAGATGCCCATGGTCAGCGCGCCGCAGGCGACGAGGGCCGCCGGCGCCCATCGGCGACTGGCCGTAGCGCGGACGGCGGCCGCCGAGGCCACTGCGGCGCAGATCGCACCGATGGCGGTCGGCGCCAGATGCAGCGCGGCGTGTGGCACTGCAGCGGAGATGCGGGCGACGAGGTCGAGCAACGCCAGCGGCGGCATGCTGGCATCGGCGATCACTCCGGAAACCGTCGGCCACGGTGATGCGACCAATGCGAGGAACAGTG
>JAGNMU010000550.1:0-1373 GCA_017991005.1 Gemmatimonadaceae bacterium
ATGGTGCTGACGGCCCGTTCGGTTCCCTCGGCGATCCACAATTCGATCGCCTTCGCGGCGCGTTCAAATACCCCTTCCACCAATTCGCGTTCGTCACGCGGCATGGTGTGCAGTACAAAGTCCGCCATGTCCCCGATGGCGCGTCGTTCGTCCACCGGTTTGATGCCAATGCGCAGGCGCGGGTACGTCTGCGATTTGGCGTGGGCTTCGATGCTCTTGAGCCCATTGTGCCCACCCGCGCTGCCAAAGGCGCGCAAACGATATTCGCCCGCGGGGACCGCCACCTCGTCGACGACGACCATCAGATCCTCAGCGAGGACGAACCCATCTCGGCGGAGGACAGGACGCAGCACGGACCCGCTGAGATTCATGTAGGTCTGGGGCTTCATGAGCTTGACCTTCTTCATGCCCACCAGGCCCGTGACGGACATGCTGTCACCGTCCTTCTTCCATGCGCCAAGATTCCAGCGACGGGCCAGCATGTCCACAAACCACCAGCCGACATTGTGGCGGGTGTCTTCGTATTCGCGACCGGGATTGCCGAGTCCAACGATGACTTTCATACGGGGGAGACGAGCGGGGCGCGGAACGCGCCAGCGTGGAGTGACCATGCTGAGCGAATCCCGCGCCCCGTGTTGAGCGAAAAAATGTGAGCAGTGCTGGGCGAATGCCCGGCCTTACTTCTCGTCGTCCGGCTTGACCTTGCGGATCAGCTCGGGCTCCGGCGCGCCATCGGCAGGCACGGCTTCGACACCGGCCTTGGAGGCCTGCACGATGCAGATCGTCGTGCCTTCGTCGTCAAGCACCTTGATGCCAGCGGGGAGCTTGAGATCGCCAACGTGCAACGACTTGCCAAGCTTGAGCGACGTGACGTCCACGTCGATGTGGTTTGGAATCGCCGACGGATCGACTTCGATGTGCAGCTGGTGCAGGATCTGGTCGAGGATGCCGCCTTCATGACGCACACCATCGGGCGTGCCGATGTACGAGATCGGGCAGTACATCGCCACCGTCTCACCGGCCACCAGTTCCTGGAAGTCGATGTGCATGATGTGGCGCTTGAACGGATGGCGCTGGATCTCGCGGATCAGCGTCTTCGCGACCTTGCCTTCGATGCTGAGTTCAATGACCGTCGCGCTGGTGGCGATGCCCTTGAGCAGACGCTCGGTCTCGCGCGCGTTGGTCAGCAGGGACTGCGGCTCGCGGCCGTGCCCGTAAATGACAGAAGGAATGTTGCCCGCCTGACGAATCTTGCGCGCGGCGCCTTTGCCGTTTTCGGTGCGCACAGTGGCGGTGAGTGAAACTGAAGCCATGATGAAACCCTGATAAATGGTGGTTCGGGAGTAACGGGGATTCCGTCGTCCCGGCCGGGT
>JAGNMU010000550.1:1473-3082 GCA_017991005.1 Gemmatimonadaceae bacterium
GAATCTTGCGCGCGGCGCCTTTGCCGTTTTCGGTGCGCACAGTGGCGGTGAGTGAAACTGAAGCCATGATGAAACCCTGATAAATGGTGGTTCGGGAGTAACGGGGATTCCGTCGTCCCGGCCGGGTGTATCAACTACGGACGTGCACAATCCATCCTGCCTCCTACGACCTGCCCCCTCCAACTCCAACCTGCACCCTCCCTCCAAGTGTCCTGCGGTACCACATGCGCCATCACTCGAAAAGCACACTCACCGACTGATCCGCATGCGTAAACCGAATCGCCTTCGCCAGCAGCTCGCCCACTGACAACACCCGCAGCGTAGGAAAGCGGCGTTCGGGTGACAAGTTGATCGTATCGGTCACGACCACTTCCGTAATCGGCGCATTGGTCAACCGCTCCACCGCCGGTCCACTGAAGAGCGCATGCGTGGCGCAGACGTAGATGTCGTTCGCGCCCAGATTCTTGAGCGCGCGCGCCGCTTCCGACACCGTGCCCGCCGTATCGATCATGTCATCGGGGATGAGACAATCGCGTCCTTCCACGTCACCGACCACGTTCATCACTTCGGCGACATTCGCCTTCGGGCGACGTTTGTCGATGATGGCAAACGTCGCGTCGAGCCGCTTGGCAAATCCGCGCGCCATCTTGGCCGAGCCCACGTCCGGGGCGACGACGCAAAGATCTTTGAGTTCTTTCTTGCGGAAGTAGTTCGTGAACACCGGTGCCGCGTACAGGTGGTCCACCGGCACGTCGAAAAAGCCCTGCAACTGATGCGCGTGGAGATCGAGTCCCAGCACGCGATCAGCGCCTGCCTTTTCGATGATGTTGGCGACCAGCTTGGCGCCGATGGCGACACGCGGCTGATCTTTGCGATCCTGGCGTGCGTAGCCAAAGTAGGGAATCACCGCCGTCACGCGAGCCGCTGACGCCCGACGCGCCGCGTCGATGAGCAGCAGCAGCTCGAGCATGTTTTCGGCCGGCGGGTTGGTGGGCTGCACCACGAACACATCCGCGCCGCGGATGTTTTCGTCGATGCGCACAAACACTTCACCATCCGCAAACCGTGTGCAGGTGACCTTGCACAGATCGGTGCCCAGCGTCTTGGCCACTTCCTCGGCCAGCGGCCGATTGGACGTTCCGCAGAGGACTTTGAATCCCGGCGCCTTCAGTTGTCCATCCATGCGGCAACGTCTCGATGGGTCGAGGTCGTAACGAAGGGGGCGGAGTGTCGCCGGTACCTGTGTTGGCGCGGCGGCTCCGTCCCTGAAGTAGCCTTGAAAGATAGGCTAGACGGGGTGGGGATGGGAGTGGGGCGGGCGGGGCGGTCGGCTGGACTCCGGTCCCGGTTCGGTCGCAGGGGCTGGCTTGGTCCCGGCGGGCGGCGTTGCAGGGAGCCGTCGAGGGACCCGAGGCCGGGGCTGAGCGGCGCGGCGGGGCCGGCTAGGTCGATGGTAGCGGCCGGGACGAGTTGACGGCGGTGGCGGTCGCCGAGGCGAGGTTGGATAGGCCCACTTGGAAGCGAACCAAGGTCTCCGGCTCCAAAGGCCGGGGTAATAACCGTTATACGATGGGCCAACAGGGTGGGGCAGGTAGGAATTGTAGTGGGG
>JAGNMU010000551.1 GCA_017991005.1 Gemmatimonadaceae bacterium
CAAAGTGAAGGATCTGTATCTCGTGAACGTGCTCGCGCAGCCGCGTCCCGTGCTGCTGCACTACAAGTACACGATGCCTGGCGAAGAGAACGTGACGCAGACCGAACTCTGGGTCTATCGTCGCGGCGACAAGGCGGCCAAGCCGCTCAACATCGCGAAGTGGAAAGACCAGACCATTTCGGATATCCACTGGCCCGTGAGCGGCGACAAGGTGCGGCTGCTGCGCCGCGACCGTCCGCAGCGCAAGGTCGATGTGATCGAAGTGGATGTGGCCACCAATGCCATCAAAACGCTGTTGACGGACGAGATCGAAAACGCCGCACTGGAACCCAAGCCGCTGCGCTACCTCAAGAAGGGCGGAGACTTCCTGTGGTGGTCACAGAAGACCGGCTGGGGCATGTACTACGTGCACGGCTTTGACGGCGGCGAGAAGTTGGCGCTCACGACCGGCAGCTGGAACGTCGAAAACGTCGTCAAGATCGATTCCACCACCGGCACGGTGTGGGTGCTTGGCGAAGGGCGCGAGCCCGGTGAACAGCTCTACCAGAAGCACACGTACCGCGTGAACGGCAACGGAACCGGTTTCACCATCGTCGACCCAGGCGATGCGTCGCACAACTCCACCGTGTCACCGACCAAGCGCTACGTCTACGACACGTATTCCCGTATGGACCTGCCGCCCAAGTCGGTGTTGCGTGATGCGCTCACGGGCAAGGTGATCACAACGCTCGAAGAGATGGATCTCTCCAAGCTCAAGGAGCTGGGCTTCAAGCCGGCCGAAACGTTCTCGGTGAAGGCGGCCGACGGCGTGACGGAACTGTTCGGCAACATGTGGAAGCCGTTCGATTTCGACAGCACCAAGAAGTATCCGATCATCACGTACGTGTACCCGGGGCCGCAGGAAGAGGGACTGACCACGGGCTTCAGCGTGCGCGGTCCGTTGATGCAGCTCGCGCAACTCGGCTTCATCGTGATCGAAGTCGGTCACCGTGGCGGCACGCCGCTGCGTTCACTCGCGTATCACCGCTATGGGTACGGCAACCTGCGCGACTACGCGTTGGCCGACAAGAAGTCGGCGATCGAGCAGCTGGCCGCGCGCCACCGCTTCATCGATCTCGACAAGGTCGGCATCTTCGGGCATTCCGGCGGCGGATTCATGACGGCCGCCGCCATGTTGCAGCCGCCGTACAACGAGTTCTTCAAGGTGGGCTGGTCCGAATCGGGCAACCACGACAACAACATCTACAACCAGAACTGGAGCGAGTGGAATCATGGCGTGAAGGTGATCGCCAAGAACGACTCGGCACGTGGCGCAGGCAACACTCGCGCGGCGGGCGCCGGCGGTCGGGGCGGCCCGGGGGCAAACGGCAGTGCCGCAGCGGCCGCGATCCCGGATACGGCCACCAACGTGCGTTTTGAGATCAAGGTGCCGACGAACGACGAACTCGCGGGCAATCTCAAGGGCAATCTCGCCCTCGCCACGGGTGACCTCGACAACAACGTGCACCCGGGCGGCACCATCCGACTGGTGAATGCGCTCATCAAGGCCAACAAGCGCTTCGACCTCTTCATCTATCCCGGTCAGCCGCACGGATACCGCGACACCGGCCCGTACAACCAGCGCATGTTGATGGAATACTTCGCCGAACACCTCCTCGGCGATTACCTGCGCGGCAACGCCGAGATCAAGCACTAAACGCTTTTTACCACAAAGAACACAGAGGCACAGAGGGAGCGCTCCGGCCATCACTCTCTGTGTCTCTGTGTTCTTTGTGGTGAAATGCCTTTTGTGGCCACCACTCCAGCGATCACGGCACCGCAATGGTACCCGCGCGCGCCTCGCGCACCGGTGTGCTGTTCGCCTCGCGCCACGTGACATAGATGTCGTAGGTACCGGACGCCACGCGCCCACGCAGTGTGCGCGGATTGAGATCGAACACCCGCACGTCGCGGGTGCCATTGGCCGGCACGTAGAACCAGTAGAGCGGCAGAATGCAGGCGTCGACGCGATTGTCCCACGCGACCGGCATCAGTGCGGCGGCGCGAGCTTCGCGAAGACGGATGCCGAAGGAGCAGGCGCCGTGTGACACGCGCACCGAGTCGGTCCCCGCGTTGGCGAACCGGATGTACACGCGCCGCTGATCGGGTGCCGTATCCACAGGAGTCGCGGTAGCGGTGACGGACACCGCCGCGCCCTCGATCGACGTGCCCATCCAGGGATACTCGTCCCACACCACCGGTTCCGGTTCGACCGGGTCACTGCACGAAGCAAGCACAGCGGTAAGTGCGAGGCCCAGCATGACCAGCCGCCCAATTGCCGGTCTCGGCGCCTGCGGCGCACGCCCGGGTGTTCGTGTGTCCATTCGTCCCTCGTCAGGTGAGTCTGCCTACCAAAAGAACCGTTGGCTACGGGAGCGCGTCACCAAGGACATCTTTCCATGATGCAATCTGATGCTCCTACCGCCGCCATCGCCCACGTCATTCAGCTGGCGGTCGCGCCGGTGTTTCTGCTGACCGGTATCGCTTCGCTGCTCGTCGTGCTGACGAATCGCTTGGGGCGTATCATCGATCGCGCGCGCACGCTCGAAGGCGTCGTTCCGGACCTGACCGGGGAACACCACGCGTTGATCAGCGCCGACCTGCACATGCTCTCGCGTCGAGCGCGCTACGTGAATCGGGGCATCAGTCTGTTCACGCTCTCCGCCTTGCTGGTATGCGTGCTGATCTCGGTGCTCTTTCTGGGCGCCTTCTATACCCCTGACGTGTCGCGTCTGGTCGCCGGGTTGTTTGTCGGCGCGATGATCGGATTGATCGTGGGTTTGCTGGCATTCCTGCGCGAAGTGCAACTGGCCACCGCCTCACTCCGCATCGGCCCTCACTGACGAGTCACACATGACGCCATCCGATCCCTTGCCGCGCATGTTTGCCCACATGGACTGGGCGAATGGGCGCATCCTCGAGGTGCTGCGCGCCATGCCTGAGCCACCGCCGCAAGCGTTGGATCTATTCGCACACATGTTGACGGCCGAACACGTGTGGCTGCGGCGGGTGCTGGGAACGCCAGCCACGTATGC
>JAGNMU010000108.1 GCA_017991005.1 Gemmatimonadaceae bacterium
CTCGAGGCCCAGCTCTCGTCCCAGTCGCATGGCGATGAGCGCCGTGCGCAACGTGTGGCCGGGACGCTGCCCTTCGGTCAGATCCAGCGCGTAGGTCAGCGCAGAGATGACTTCAGCCAACCGCACATTGTGTGTGCGTGGCGCGGACTTCAGAGTCGAAAAAAGCTCGGGCACAGAACCGGGATCAGAGAATCAGCGACCGACGTCGGCTGCTTCATCTGGACGGCTTCCCGGTGGCCCGCGTCACGATCAGCACGCGACGCCCTGCATGCTCGCGATCATGTTTGAGTTCAATCGCGATGGTATGTGCTGGCAGCGAACCTGCAGCGCGCTCTGGCCACTCGACGAGCAGCACATCCGCTGTCGCCAGAATTTCGTCCCATCCCAGCGCGTCAAGTTCCGCACTGGACTTCAGCCGGTAGAGATCGGCATGCACGATCGTTCCACGCGGCGCCGCGTACTCCTGGATCAGCGCGAACGTCGGACTGGTCACGGTCGATACATCCGCCACGGCCAGCCCCTCGCAGATGGCACGAACCAGCGTGGTTTTGCCTGCACCCAGATCTCCCGCCAGCGTAATCACGGCGCGCGATGGCAGCGCGGCGCCCAGCGCCCGTCCCCAAGCCTCGAGCGACGCGCGATCAGGGGCCCTCGGCGCGCCGCGGCCGAGCAGCGTGGCGAGTGCCTCGGGCGAGGTCGTCGCGGGTCCGCTAGCGTCCACGCTTTCCACCGGAACGGCGCATGGGGGCTGAACCGGGCGGGCGTCGCGGTGGTGCCGCTTCGCCGCGGGCTTGGGTCGGGCGCTCCCCCAGCGCGGTTCGTACCTCAAAGAGTTGATCCCGCAGTCGGGCGGCGGCCTCGAAATCCAGCGCCGTGGCGGCTTCGCGCATGGCGGTCTCAAGTTCACCCACCAAGGTTTCCAACTCCTCGCGCGAGCGCGCCGCACGTTCCCCACCCAAGGCACGCGGCGCGGGCGCAGCCGTTTCGCGATCGCCGCGCGCATCGGCCACGCGCGTGATGAACCGCACTTCATCGACACTCTTCATGACGCCACGCGGCGTGATGCCGTTGGCGGTGTTGAAGTCGCGTTGAATCGCCCGACGACGGTCGGTCTCGCCGATCGCCCGCTCCATCGACCCGGTCACGCGATCGGCGTACAGAATGGCCAGTCCATTCATATGCCTCGCCGCACGCCCAATCGTCTGGATCAGCGACCGGTCGCTGCGCAGAAACCCTTCCTGATCGGCATCGAGAATGGCCACGAGCGAGACTTCCGGCATGTCGAGTCCTTCGCGGAGCAGATTGATCCCGACCAACACATCGAACTCGCCGAGGCGCAGCCCGCGCACGATTTCGACGCGCTCAATCGCGTCGATGTCGGAATGCATGTATCGCACGCGCACACCCATCTGCTGCAAATAGTCGGTGAGATCCTCCGACATGCGCTTGGTCAGCGTGGTGACCAACACCCGTTCCCCCTTGCGCTCGCGCAAGCGGATTTCGTGCAAGAGGTCGTCGACCTGTCCCTTGACGGGGCGCACTTCGAGAATGGGATCCAGCAATCCGGTGGGCCGAATGACCTGCTCGACCACCACGCCCTCGGACAGTTGCAGCTCGAGTTCGCCCGGCGTCGCCGACACATTGATCAGCCGTGGCACCAGCGTCATGAATTCGTCGAACACCAACGGTCGGTTATCGAGCGCACTGGGCAGGCGGAATCCATAGTCGACCAACGTCAGCTTACGCGCGCGGTCGCCATTGTACATCGCGCGCACCTGCGGCAGCGTCACGTGGGACTCATCGACCACGACCAGATAGTCGTCGGGGAAATAGTCGAGCAGACACGCCGGCCGCTCACCCGATGACCGTCCGCTGATGTGTCGCGAGTAGTTCTCGATGCCCGCGCACGTGCCGATCTCGGCGAGCATCTCCAGGTCGAAGTTGGTGCGCTGTTCAAGGCGTTGCGCCTCGAGCAGTTTTCCCTGCGTGCGGAGTTCCGCCAGCCGCTCGCCCAGTTCGGCGCGAATGGCCAGCGAGGCGCGCTCGATGGTCGGCCGATTGGTGATGAAGTGCTTGGCGGGATAGATCGCGGTGCGCATCATGGTGGCGATCGTTTCGCCAGTCACCGGATCAATCTTGGAGATGCGTTCGATCTCGTCGCCCCAGAGCTCCAGCCGCACGGCCTGCTCTTCGTAGGCCGGAAAGATCTCGACCGTGTCGCCGCGCACGCGAAACGTGCCACGCTCGAACGCGACGTCGTTGCGGAGATACTGAATTCCCACCAGCGCGCGCAGAATGTCGTCGCGCGGAATCTGCTGCCCTTTCGACAACGAGACCATGCGCTCGCGATACGACACCGGATCGCCCAAGCCGTAAATTGCCGAGACGGTGGACACGATGACGACGTCGTCGCGCTCCATCAACGATGACGTGGCCCGCAACCGCAGGCGGTCGATGTCTTCATTGATGCTGGCGTCCTTCTCGATATACGTATCGCTGGACGGGACGTACGCTTCCGGCTGGTAGTAGTCGTAGTACGAAACGAAGTACTCGACGGCATTGGTGGGAAAGAAACTCTTGAGCTCTCCGTAGAGCTGCGCCGCCAGCGTCTTGTTGTGGGAAAGCACCAGTGTGGGCCGCCCCCACTGCGCGATGACGTTCGCCACCGTCATGGTCTTGCCGGATCCAGTGACGCCCAGGAGCGTCTGGATACGGTCACCGCGGGTCAGTCCGCGCGCCAGTTCTTCGATGGCGCGAGGCTGATCGCCGGCAGGAGCAAACGGCGACTGGAGTTGGAAGGACGCAGGCATCAGACAAAGATAATGCCTCGAAACGGTTTTTGTTCGGCTTTTGTTCAGGTCGCCAGTCGAACCTGGAGCCGTTCGTCTCAAGAATTTGGTCCCGACGGCCGATCCCCATTGGAGGGTCGTGCACCAGCCCTTTTTGGACCGTGGCGACGGCGCCGCGATCAATCTGGCTGAAATGCTCCGGTCGAGTTCGTGCGGATTCGTGTCGCCACCGGCGACTGCGGAGGCGCGCGCAACGCGAGCCGGCAGTGTGCGTGCAGCGGTCGCGCAGAGGACAGACAGAGTGAAAATGCATTGGACGCTTGGCCGAACCCTCCTTGGACTGGCCGCGCTGGGGGCCGTGGGAACCCTGGTGGTGGCAACGGTGGGGATCGGGGGACTTCGTACGGCGCGCGGTGGAATGAACGCGCTCGTCACGAGTACACGCGCCCAACGGCTCCAGATGGACGCCGACATGATGCATGACGCCATCCGGGCCGACGCCATGGAGTCGGTCCTCGGCGTCTTTCAGAAAGACTCGACGCGGGTGGTCAGTGCGCGCGCGTCATTGGCCGAACACGCCGCGCGGCTGCGTCAGAACATGTCCGAGGTCCGCTCGGCCACTTCCGGCGCCACGCAGACACTGGTTGACTCGCTCAAGGGTCCGGTCGAAGCGTACCTCGCCTCAGCCGACGCGGTCGTGCGCGCTGCATTTACAGCGGATTCCGCGAACGTCGCTTCCGCGAACGCGTCCTTTGTCGTGGAGTTCGGCCGTCTCGAAACGGACATGGAAAAGTTCGGCGATGCCATCGGCGCCGACGCGCTTGCGACCAGCAGCGGCGTCGAACGCCTGTTCACCTCGCTGACCTGGCTCCTCCTTGGCGTCACCTGTCTCACGACGGCGCTGGTGTTTGTGGTCAGCCGCAAGGTTGGCCTGCGCATTCAGTCGGCAACGCGTTCGCTCGTGGATGCGGTCGATACGCTCCAGCAGCAGGCGGTTGCCGCGCTCGGTCACGCCATGAAGCGTCTCGCGGCGGGCGATGTCCATGCCGACGTCTCCGCCACACTCTCGCCAGTCCAGATCTCCGGCAACGATGAGCTGACCGCCTTGGGACGCTCCATCAACGCGATCGGGCAGCAGACGCTCGACACCCTTACGGCGCACCAGCAAGCGATGCAGATGTTGCGCGGTATGCTGGCCGAGACGGAACGTGCAGTGGAGGGAGCGCGCCAGGGCAACCTGAGCGATCGTGCATCCGCCGAGCAGTATCCCGGCGCGTATGGCGCGCTGCTGCGCGGGTTCAACGAAGCACAGGATGTGGCACGGCAGCCGGTGGATGCCGCGCTCGCCGTGCTCGAGCGCGTCGCCGCGCGGGATCTGTCGCATCGCGTGGACGGGCAGTTTGCCGGCGACCACGCACGCCTTGCCGCGGCCGTGAACACGGCGGTGAGCAATGTGGCGGATGCGCTGCACGAAGTCGAAGTGGCCGCCGAGCAGATCGCGGGCGCCGCCGGACAAGTGGCGGGCGGCAGTCAGAGCATGGCCGAAGGCGCGTCGTCACAGGCGGCGTCGGTGGAAGAGATCACGGCGGCCGTGCAAGAGCAGGCCGCCGTCACGGCGCGCACGACCGCGAGCGTTCAGGAAGCGCGTGGTTTGACGATGCAGGTCCGCGACCGTGTGCGCACCGGTACACAGTCCATGCAGGCGCTCGACGACGCGATGGCTCGCATGACGTCATCGGCGCAGAAGACGGCGCAGATTGTCAAAACGATCGACGAAATCGCCTTCCAGACGAACCTGCTGGCACTCAATGCCGCCGTGGAAGCGGCACGTGCCGGCGATGCCGGTCGCGGGTTTGCGGTGGTCGCGGATGAAGTGCGACAGCTCGCCATTCGCGCGGCGGCGGCCGCGGCGGAGACGTCCACGCTGATCGAAGAGACCGTGTCCACGTCGCGGACGAGCACCGACATCAGTCGGCAGGTGCGCGATCAACTGGGCACGGTCGACGAGGATGTGGAGCGCGTGACCATTCTGGTGCAGGCGATCGCCACGGATTGCGAATCGCAGCGTGATCAGATTCGCGAGGTCGGCGGCGCGGTGGAGGAGGTGAGCAACCTGACACAACGCGTCGCGGCGAACGCCGAAGAATCCGCCAGTGCGTCGGAGGAGCTCAACGCACAGGCCACCACGATGCAGGAGCTGGTGCAGCGGTTCAAGGTGAAAGCCTCGGATGGCTATCCTCGCGCGCTGGCCCGTCGAGACCCCCGCAAGAGTGCGGGTCGGATCGGCATTGAACGCCGTGAGTATGATCCGGTGGCGGCCAAGTGGGCCAGCTGACCGCCGCTACTCGTCAGCCGTGATTTTCTCGCGCCGACTGACGACCGCGATGCCCTTGACCCGGCGGGCGGCCTTCATGATGCGCTCGAGGTGCGCGAGATTCTCAACTTCGACCATGGCAGAGCCACTCACTTTGCCATCGGTCGTTTTGAGTTCCAGACTCTTGATGTCCGTCCCGGTGGCGCTCACGGCTGCGGCGACGTCGGCGTAGAGCCCCCGTCGATCCGTGCCCTCGAGTGCGAGGCGCACGACAAAGCGTTCGCCGGCCATTTCATGCCAATCGATCTCGAGCCGACGCTCGGGCTCGTGGACGAGCATGAGGAGATTGGGGCAATCCCCGCGGTGAATGCTCACGCCGCGTCCGCGCGTGACGTATCCCACCACCTTGTCACCCGGCACCGGCTGGCAACACTGCGCGTAGCGCACCAGCAAGCCGTCCGCCCCCTGAATGCGGATGCCCTTGCCGGTCCCGCGCACGCGATCGACGATGCGCTCGAGGGTGCTGGGCGGCTTTTCCTGTTCTGTCGCGTTCTCGAGCTCGGGATGCAGCGCCTTGAGCACCTGCATCACGTGCACATCACCCGCGCCGACCGACGCAATCAGATGCGTGGCGTCCTTGAGTTTGAGCAGTTTGGCGATCGGCTGCAGCCCATGATCATCGACCTTGGGCAATCGACGCCGACGCAACTCGCGCTCGATGATCTCGCGGCCCAGCCGCATGGCCGAGGAGCGCTCTTCGAGCCGCAGCATCTGGCGGATCTTGTGCCGCGCGCGCCCGGTGCGCACATGCGCCAACCAGTCGCGACTCGGTTTCGCGTTCGGATTGGTGAGGATCTCCACCGTTTCCGAATTCTTGAGTTCACGCGACAGCGGCGCGATGCGGCCGTTCACTTTCGCACCGGCGCAGCGCGCGCCCACCTGCGAGTGCACCGCGAACGCGAAGTCGAGCGGCGTCGCCCCCTTGGGCAACTGAATCACATCGCCGGTGGGCGTGAAGACAAAGATCTCGTCCTGATAGAGGTCGAGCTTGAGAAACTCCAGAAACTCGCCAGGCGTCTCCGCGTCCAACTGCAGCTCGAGTACCTGCCGGAACCACGCGAGATGGCGATCGAGTTCGTCGGTGTTCTTGCTGGATTCCTTGTACAACCAGTGCGCCGCAATGCCAAAATCGGCCGTGCGGTGCATGTCGCGGGTGCGAATCTGAATTTCGAACAGCTGCCGTCCCGGCCCAAAGACGGTGGTATGCAGTGACTGATAGCCGTTCGATTTGGGCTGCGCGATGTAATCCTTGATCCGCTCCTGCACCGGCGTCCACCCGTCGTGAATCACGCCCAGGGCGTGATAACACTCGAGCACGTTGGGGACGATCACGCGAATGGCGAGCAGATCGTAGATGTCCTCGTACGGCCGATCACGCTGCTGCATTTTCTTGTAGATCGACCACAGGTGCTTGGGACGTCCCGTGACCTCGACGTCGGCAATGCCCGCATCGGTCAGTCGCTTCTCGAGCGGCTCCTTCATCTGCGCGATCAGCGTTTCGCGCTCGCCGCGTTTCGCGGCAACCAGCTTGGCCAGCGTCTTGTACGCTTCGGGTTCGAGATGCTTGAACGCCAGATCTTCGAGCTCCCACCGCATCTTGGCCATACCGAAGCGATGGGCCAGCGGCGCGTACAGGTCGCGCGTTTCCTGCGCGATACGGCGGCGCTTCTCGGGCGCGAGCCAGTCGAGCGTCCGCATGTTGTGCAGGCGATCGGCGAGCTTGATGAGGATCACCCGGGCGTCCTTGGCGATCGACAGCAGCAGCTTGCGGTAATTCTCGACCTGCCGCTCTTCCCGCGACGACAGCGGCAAGTTGGCGATCTTCGTGAGTCCATCGACGATCTGCGCGATCTCGGCACCGAATTCCCGTTCGATGTCCTCGACCGTGATGTCGGTGTCTTCAACGATGTCGTGCAGCAGTCCGCTGGTGACGGTGGCCGTATCGAGCTGCAGGTCGGCGAGAATGCGCGCCACCTCGACACAGTGCGACACGTACGGCTCGCCCGAATGCCGCACCTGACCGGCATGCGCTGCATCCGAGAACCGGTAGGCCTTGACGAGCAGCTCATGGTCGAGCCGGTCGTAAGCGCTATCGGCACTCGGTCCGAATCCGGGAATGGCTTCGTGCAGCGCGATCGTTGTCACAACAGACCTGCCTCCGCAAAACTCATGTATCGTCCACGTCCCACGATGATGTGGTCGTGCACCGGGATATCCAGTAAACGCCCGGCGGCAACCAATTGTTCGGTCACCGCCCGGTCTTCCGCCGATGGCGTCGGATCGCCGCTCGGATGATTGTGCACCAGAATCACGGCAGCGGCCCGCTCCGCAATGGCCTCTCGAAACACCTCGCGCGGATGCACCAGCGACGAATTGAGCAATCCGCGTGTGACCAGCACATCCCGCTCCAACCGATGCTGCGCGTCCAGAATCGCGACGTGAAACTCCTCCACGGGCAGTTCCTGCAGGCGCGGCGCAAACACCGCAGCCACATCACCCGGACCGCGCAGCGGCACACCGGCAGCCCGCGCTTCGAGTGACAATCGGCGTCCCAACTCGAGCGCCGCGTGTACCGCCGCTGCACGGGCCTGTCCTACCCCGTTCACCCGCGTGAGGGCCGCCACCGGCATGGCCGCCAATCGCCCGAGTGACCCTCCTGCATGATCAAGCACGGCGTGGGCACATTGCAACGCCGAACCACCACTTCCACCGCTGCCAAAGATGGTGGCAACGAGCTCCGTCGTGCTGAGCGCCTGCGCTCCCAGCGAACGCATCCGCTCGCGTGGACGCTCCGCACGGGGCATCTCCCGAATAGTTAGCGCCCGCCCGCGGGACTGGCTACTGGACTGACCGGTCGGAGTTATCACAAATCTGCTCCATTCGCTGTGGGGGTGGCCTCCGCACGCCGCGGACGACCTGCCACGACGTGCCCTGATACGCCATGACACGCCATGACACGCCATGACACGCCATGATGCGCGGAGCCGTCGTGTGGAGCGGTATCGCGGCATTGCGCGGCCAGCCAATTTCCTGCGACATGCCCACCACATCGCTGGATCAACCCGTTCCCGCGCCCGATCGCCTGCGACGCGAGCACGATGCGCCCGACGAAAGCTTTGACCCGAGGACCGACGACGAGTGGGCCGCGCTCGAAGCGCTTGGGGGCCGTATGCTGCGCGACATGTGTGCGGCGCTCGCGGGGCTCCCGGACGCGCCGGCCTGGCGCCCAATGCCAACGCACGTGCGCGCCGCACTCCGGGAACCGGTGCCGCACACCGGAGCGGGCGCGGAAGCCACATACGCCCAGTTTCTCGAGCGAGTCCTGCCCTATCCCAACGGCAACTGGCATCCGCGGTTCTTCGGATGGGTTCAGGGCAACGGCACCCCGTTGTCGATGCTCGCGGATATGCTCGCCTCGGGTCTCAATCCCCATCTCGCAGGGTTCAACCATGCGCCGGCCGAGATTGAGCGACAGGTGATCGACTGGTTCGCTGAGCTGCTGGGCATGCCCGGGGCCAGCGGTCTGTTCGTCACCGGTGGCACGATGGCCAATACGCACGGGCTTGCCGTGGCGAGATTTGCCGCCGCCCAGTCACGCGGAGACGATGTGCGGCGCGACGGCGTGCAGTCGTGGCCGGGAGACGCCGTGCGCGCACCACTGGTGTTTTACGGCTCGCGGGAAACACACGGATGGGCGCACAAGGCCGCCGAATGGCTCGGTCTGGGCGACCGCGCGTTTCGTCGAGTGCCGGTGAACGAGGCCTTCGAACTCGATCTGGCGGCGCTGACGTCGATGATGGCGGATGATCGTGCAGCGGGACTCGATCCCTTCTGCGTGATTGGCACTGCGGGCACGGTGAACACCGGGGCCACCGACGACTTGCACGCGTTGGCCGATCTGTGCGCGCGCGAGTCGCTCTGGTTTCACGTTGACGGCGCGTTTGGCGCGCTGGCGGCACTCTCGCCCTCGCTGCGCGCGCAGGTGTCGGGGCTCGAACGTGCGGACTCGGTGGGTTTTGACTTGCACAAGTGGGGCTCGATGCCGTTCGACTGCGCCTGCGTGCTGGTGCGCGATCCCGAACGGCACCACGCGGCGTTCCGCAGCACTGCGGCCTATCTCGCGCCCGCGGCGCGCGGCGTTGGACAGAATGGCACCTACTTCGCCGAGCGCGGTCTGGATCTCACGCGCAGTTTCAAGGCGTTCAAAGTCTGGATGCAACTGAAGTCCGACGGCGTGGACAAACTGGCGCGCATCATCTCCCAGAACGTCGCGCACGTGCAGCAGTTGGTATCACTCGTTGGCGCGCATGACGAGCTCGAGTTGCTCGCACCGGCGCCGCTCAACGTGGCATGCTTTCGCTACCGCACGCCGGCGCTGGATGACACGGCGCTCAATGCCTTGAACGAGGAACTGCTCATGCGGCTGCAGGAGCGCGGCATTGCCGTTCCGTCCAGTACCGTGCTCAACGGTCGCTTTGCCATCCGCGTGGCGCACGTGAACCATCGCACGAAACTGAAAGACATCGAGACCGTCGTACAGTCGGTCGTCGAGATTGGACGGGAGTTGGTCCGTGAGCGACACGCGTGATGGCTTGAACTCGGCGAAGATCCGTTCAACTGCTTTTCACCACGGAGGCACGGAGGCACAAAGGGTGCGTTACCGCCAACTTCCTTTGTGCCTTCGTGCCTTTGTGGTAGAACAGTGGTAGCGGTGCTGTGAGGCGTTACCGCACGATGCGATACCGCGCCACGCTCGGCACCTCATCGTCGTCGATCACCACAGCCCAGATGTCGTTGCCGCGAGCTTTGATGGGCAAGTAGCCCTGCGCGTAGAGCGGGCGTGGAATGGTCACGCGGCCGAGATGCTGTCCGCGTGCGTCATGCACGTCGAACACCGCGTTGCCCGCGCGGAAGCGCGCGGCGTGCTGCACCCACAGGCGACCGTCACCATCCACCGTCAGCATCGCGATACCCGGTTTGCTGTTGCGCACACGCATGGGATCGAAGTCCGACACATCGTACTTGCGTGTGGTCGTCAGCAGAAAGTTCACGACCGAATCTCGCTCCGCTGCCGGCACCGTCATGGTCGGCACCTCGATACTGGTGGTCGCGATCGTGTCTCCTGTCGGGATACGCACGAGTGCGGCGCGTGTCGAACCAGCGTCGGCGCACCACATGGTGCCGTGTCCTGTGGCCGCAGCACCGCCTCCGGTCGTGAACGGATACGGCCCCTGCACTGCGCCCGTCGCTTTCGACTTTGCCTCCGCCTTGAAGCTCGCTTCCGGCGGCGCTTTTCCCGAGGGACAACTCGGTTGCGCCACGCTATCGCGAATGGTGCCGGACGCCGCGACCATACGAAAGGCGTAGCGGCTCTTCGCGGGAACCGGGTCGGCCACCGCGCCAGTTGCCCGTTCGACCCACCCGTCCCATCGATATCGCCATCCCCATGGACTCACCGTGTGCTGCCGCAGGAACCGGCCAGCATCGGAGTACACCGTCAGTCGCGCGTTGCGTGGATCGTTGATCCACACCGTGCCGTTCGGATGCAACAGAAATCCATTGGCGTTACGAAATTCGCCGGGTCCGCTTCCTAGTCGCCCCAATGATGCCATCGGCTTTCCGGCGGCACTGAACCGCCGAATGCGCTGATCTTTGAAGTCGAGCACCCACAGTGTGCCGTCTTTGGTCGCAATGAGATCGCGAGGATCCGCGAGCGGCTGACCTCCCTCACCGCCGTCGGTGCGCCACACCTCGGTGACGCGCCATGCCGTGATCGCCGGCTGTCCACGCAGCGAAGCGAGACCATCGATCACGACGGCAGCCAACACGCCCACAACAGCACGTGCCACTCGCCGCACGCGTGTCGTCACCGCGCGCCGAGTCCGGGGCCGGCGAGCCTGAACTTGGCGATGCTCAGCACATCGTCGTTGTCGCGAATTGCCATCCAGAGGTCACGGCCGCGCGCGCGAATCGGCAATCCCTCGACCGACGGACGGAACGGAATGCGAACGCGCCCGAGATGTACACCGGTCGCGTTGTGCACATCGAAGGTGACGGAGGCCTCGCCATACTGCGGTGTATGCTGCACCCAGAGACGACCGTCGTCGTCGACCGACAAAAGCGCGATCGGTGGCTTGCTTGACGGAATCTT
>JAGNMU010000552.1 GCA_017991005.1 Gemmatimonadaceae bacterium
CGTCTGACTCGAGCAGCGCAACGGCGTGGCAGAGGTTGAGCAGCCAGATGGACTCGAGATATGTACTGAAGAACGGACGCGTCGGACCAAGGACGTTATCGCGGTTGGGCCAGGTGTGATACCGATCGGCGTAGTCGCGCAGAATGTGTGCCGCGAACTGTGCGTGACGAGGATCGTCGCGCAGGACAAACAGCGCGGCCGCGTGGACGGCGCGCTCGGCCGTCCAGAGCTGCGCGCCCATCGCCCACCAGTCGTCGTGCTCGCGACCCTCGTACGCTCGCTGGCAGCGCGCGCACCGATGCTGCGACGGTTGCGCCGGATCAAACTCGAGAAATACCCCGTGCGTCGGGCAGCGACCTCCAAAACGCGTGAGGCGCGCCTTCTGCATCGGCATCGGTGCTCCGGCCGCGAGCCACGGGGCGAGATCAGCGGCGAGACTATCCGCTAACGCAGCGACCGGCGACGACGGATCGCGCGCAAGCGCTCGGCGCTCGGTGCGACGACCGCGCAGGAGTGCGCTCAGCGGATCGTTCATGACCCGCCGCGCCGCGTCCACTGCGCGATCGTGGTGAGTTCGCCGCGCAGATCCATCGTCACGTTCTCGAGGCGTCGGGACACCCCCTGCACCCCGCGTGCATGGTAGAGCCATGCCACCGGTGCCTCTGCGGCGAGCAGTGAGTCAACACGCGCCCAGGCCTGCGTGGCGTTTGCCGGTGCCGACGCGCGCGCGGCAACCAGCGCTGCATCGAGTGCCGGTCGGTGAAAGCCGGTGTAGTCGAGTGCACCACCGCGCTGCGCAGTCATGAACATGGCGCTCAACTGCCCGAGGCCGATATCGCCCGGGATGCCCGTCAACGCCATATCGAACGTTTTGGACGGCGCGCGAACGGTGCTGAGAAACGTGGCCATTTCGGCCACGCGAATCCGCACCGTGACGCCCCGCGCCGCCAGCGCCGACTGCACCAATTGCTCCATCGCCATGTCGCCGCTGCCCACAGTCAGCAGCTCGATGGTGAGAGTCGTTCCGTCGCGGCCACGTTTGCCATCGAGTCCACGGCGCCATCCCGCCGCGTCGAACAGCTGGTCGGCACGCGTGGTATCGAAGGGAGGCAGCCGCGCGGGTGAAACCGGGAGCCCGGGCGGAATTGCACTGCCGGCGGGCGTGGCGTACCCGGCCACAGCGGCCTCCACCAATTGCTGCCGATCGATCGACAGCGTGACGGCTCGGCGCAGCTCCGCATTGTCGAACGGCACACGGGTGGTATTGAACGCCAGCACGTTGCTGAGCAGTGCCGGTGGCGTCAGCAGCTGCAGCGTGGGGTCGCGCTGCACCAGAAACGCCATCACCGGCGAGACGCCGGCGACGTCCAGTTCCCCGCTCACCAGTCCGGCAAACTTGGTGGACGCTTCATCGACCACGGCGACGACGATTTGCTGCAGTGCCGGCGGCCCGCCGAGTTCCGCGGGGAAACTGTCGTTGCGGACAAACCGCCATCGACGACCGGCGGTGCGATCGAGAAACCGGAATGGACCATTCCCCACCGGCGCCGTGGCAAATGCCGACGCGCGCCACGTGGTGCGCGGCACGGAATCGAGCAGGTGTTTGGGTACGATTGGCAGTTCGGCCAGCACGTTGGGGACGCGCGACTGCGCCGAACGGAAGTAAATCGTCACGAGCGTGTCCGACTGCGCAATCACCGAATCGACATCGGCGAGGTCGCCGGCGCGTGGCGAGCCGACGGCCACATCACGGGTCGCATCAAGCGTGAATTTCACGTCGTGCGCGGTGGTGACGATGCCGTCGTGCCAGCGCACGCGTGCAGACAGGCGCAACGCGAGCTGACGCTGTCCGGCGTCCCACGACCACGCGCGCGCCAGATAGGGCACAGGCTGCAAGCGGTCGTCGAAGCGCACGAGCGTCACGAAGAGTGCGTGGCGCTGAATCTGTCGGCTGAGCGCGTGAATGGTGACAACGGGGTTGCCCGATTCGAGATCGGTGCCCGACGCCATCACGACGGTGCCCTCTGCGCGGGGGGGAGCGGCACAGCCGCTGGCCATCGCGCACCACAGCGCACCCAGCGCCGCGTCCCGGAGGCGGCCGCACACGCGCCGCAGCCCGTCCGATCGCACCGCCATTGATGCGGCCAACAGGCGGGCACGGGTTGACGTGCGCGATTTGGGCGGCATCATCCTCGCGTGCGCCGTTTCGCGATTCGTACGTTTGATGCAGTTGTGCTGCTGTGGCTCGTCACAACCCTCACCTTCGCGCTGATTCATCTGGCGCCGGGTGATCCGGCGACGCTGCTGGTAGCCCCGACGGCCACCGCCGAGGAGGTCGCGCGCCAGCGTGCCCGTTTCGGTCTGGATGCCTCGTTACCTGCGCAATATGCGCAGTGGATCGGCGCGCTGCTGCGCGGCGACCTCGGCACCAGTCTCGCCACGGCGCGACCCGTGCGCACCATCATCGCCGACGCGTTCCCCGTGTCGCTCGCCCTGGGCGGCATCTCGCTGCTGCTGAGTTTCGTCATCGGCGTCATCATGGGCGGATGGCAGGCCCTCCGGGCACGTCAGTTCGCCGATACGGCGGTCGGGGTCGTCAGCACCGTCATCTACGCCGCACCGAGTTTCTGGCTGGCGCTCGCGCTGGTGGTGCTGGCGACATCGGGTGCGGCGGCCATTGGCGCGCCGGCCTGGCTGCGACTGCCCGCCTTTGGCATCGAATCGCCGGGTGCGCTCGCCACCGGTCTTGATCGTTGGCGCGACATCGCACGACACGCCTTGCTGCCCATGCTGGTGCTTGCACTGCCGGGCGCGGCGGGCGTTGCACGGTATGCCCGTCAGGCGATGCACGACGCCGCCCGCGCGCCACACGTGGCCGCGGCCAGCGCGCGAGGCGTGCCGCGCGCACGCGTGGAACGACGTTATGTGCTCCGCAACGCGCTGACGCCGCTGGTGGTGCTGTTCGGACTCATGCTCCCGGGCGTCATCGCCGGCTCGGTGTTTGTGGAGCAGGTGTTTGCGTGGCCCGGTCTTGGACGCACCATGCTGACCGCCATTGCTG
>JAGNMU010000553.1 GCA_017991005.1 Gemmatimonadaceae bacterium
TCTTGGGATGGCTGCTGAACGCCAAGTCTGGTCGCGACCGATAATACGCGAGCACCCGCGCCACTTCCTTGTCGCGCAGCGACTCGTGCCAGTCGGGAATGGCCAGGACGTCGTACAACTGCTTGTGCAGCAGATGCGACCACTCGAACATCGCCACGACCTCGGGCACCAGCGTGGCGTAGCGCGGTCCCACCGCGGCTTCTTCCAACGGCACCGATGGGGGGCGACGCAACACCCGGGTGTCCAGTCGCGCAAACACCGGCCCCTCGATCACCGCGGCCGGCGACGGTTTGGTGAGAAGGGTTTCGTACCCGATGGCGTGGCCGTAGTCGAACGCGTTGAACAGCGCATCGGCCCGCGCATGATGCGTGCGAAATGCGCCGTTGTGCAACGCCGCCAGATACGTCTGTTCGTACCCAGTGGGCGCGCGAAACGGACCGCGGCAGGCGGACAAGCTTGTCAGCGACACAATGGCGGCACACGCGGTGAGCGTGCGCGCGGTGAGCGTGCGCGCGATCGAGTGTCGGGTTGGTCGCGCGCCGTACGACATGCGTGGCGTGCTCACGGCGAGGGGCGCCGGACAACCAGCGGCATGGCGATATCGAACGATGCGCCGGCGGAAATGGCGACCGAACGAATCGTGCCCGCGAAATGCCAGCTGACGCCGGCATCGACGACCGCGCGCGGGGTTGCCTGCCACCGCACGCCCGATTCCGCGTACATATCGGTGCGATCGTAGAGGCCTACGAACCGCTCGACCACCACGTTCGCGCCAATCAGGAGCGAGGACAACGCCACTGCACGGTCGAGCCCTGCCGCAGCCAGCCACCGGGCGCCAAATGGCCGCGGTGCGCGGCCAATCTCGCGTGTGGCCACTGATGATCTGCTGGAGGATGCGTCCGGCGGTGCGCACATCGCACGCGCGCGAATCGAGGCCGCGGTCGGTGAAGCGGTCGGTGAAACGGTAAGCGGCGCCATCTCGCAGGGGAGGTCGATGATGATGGGCGGTCCGGCGCAACCGCCGACCTCCGCCGTCACACTGTCTGCTCCCGTGCACGTCGAATCGGCAAACGGTGACGCGACGCGCACCGAGTACACCCCGCCTCCCACATTCACGTGCAGCCGAAGCGCGGCGATGTGTTTGGTGGCAATGAGTTTGGTGACGAACGCCGTGCGTGGTGCCGCCAGCTCGCCGGCCGGCAGGAGCACTTCGGTCGACAACGCCATGGCGGGTCGCCCTGGTGTCTCGAGATTGAAGGCATGCATGCCGTTCACCGCAACGCCGGCGACCCCGGCCGTGCGTGCGGCGCGGCCGGCGCCAGGCCGGTTGAGCCAGATCACCGGGACACGAAGCCCGAATTCCGTTTGCGGGAGCGCGCCCCACGTGAACCCGGGATCGATGCGTGTGCGAGTAATACCGCCGACCAGACGTTCCACGCGCACGCCAAACAGATCGACGTCGACTGAACGGCGTGTCACCGGCGTTGCGTCGTCAAGACGGCCGGGGTGCCCGCTGTGCGTGTTGATGTACTGCGCCTGCACGGGCGCGGCGGCGAGCGCGATCGCCATCGACAGTCGAACAAGCCACGGGCCAGCGAGGTGCGGGAAGGGCATGGGACCCGAAGAAGTGCGAGCGGACGACGAGCGATGAACGTGTGGGACGTTAGTTCACCGGTCGCGTCGGGGCCATCGTTGGGTACCGCGTGGTGGAGTGCGACGCAGAGCGCGTGATTGACAGCGACGCACAGGAGAACGTACGCTAAAGATATGCGGTATTTGCGGCGGTCACGTCCGGGCGGGGCGCTCCTCGGCGCCCTGTGGTGCGCGGCCCTCGTGGCGCGCCCCACTTTGCTCGCGTGTCCGATGGGTATGGCGCACGCGACGGCCGCAGCCGCGAGCCTCGCACGACCGGCCACGTCGTTCGCCGCTGGTCAGGTTGCCGCCGATTTACCGCTGGCGGGTGCGGAATCTCACCAGCATCAGGCGCACCCGGCCGATGGGTCGCCCCACGAGCAGTCGCCCGAGCATCAGCACCCGTGTGACTGTTTGGGACATTGCTGTGCCGCGACGGTGGCCATGCCACGTCCGCTGGCCGGCACGATTCATGTCTCGGTCACGATCGTCGAGCGCCGGTCCATCCCGTTGCAGCCGCAGATCGCGGCGGCCTGGGTGGATCACCTCATTCCGTTTGCCACCGCGCCGCCCTCGAATGTGATCGGCTGACCACGGTCGGCCTGTTGGCTCTCTCATTCGAATGCGTGCGGTGACCACGGCGTGCTCCGAACACCCGTGGCCACCAGCGCGCCGCCGTGCGCCTGCGCCAGTGGCACACCGCATCGGCGCACCGCAGCAGCCATCTCCCGGCGCTTCTCGCGCGGAGTCTTCTCATGCCCATCGTATTTTCACGTCGCCCGCGCGTATTCACGCGGGCGCGAGTCGCACTCGCCGTATCCGCCATGGCGGCCACCGGCGCACCACTCCGTGCAGCGCCAGCGGCTGCCGCGGACTCGCTCGTGCCGATCAGTATCCGATTCCAGGCGCTCGTCAACAGCGTGCCGTTTGCGTGCGGCACCAGCTATCAGTAGGTCGGGACCTCAAAAGCGACCGTCATTGCCAGCGATTTTCGTTTCTATGTGCACGACGTGCGCCTGATCACGGCCAAGGGAGACACCGTTCGTGGGGCGCTGCGACCAGAGGCCCCTTGGCAGGATGCCGACGTCGCGCTTCTCGACTTTGAGAATGGCACCGCAAGCTGTTCCAATGGCACACCCGAGATGCGCGATCGGGTGGTCGTCCTCGCACCTGCGGGGACATATACCGGTGTCGCGTTCAGCATGGGTGTGCCGTTCAAGCGCAACCATCTTGATGTGTCGCAGGCACCGCCACCGCTGTCGTTGTCCCGGTTGTTTTGGTCGTGGACCGGCGGCTACAAATTCATGCGCGTGGACATGCGCGCCACGGCCGCCGATTCGGCGGCGACGCCATGGGTGATCCACCTGGGCAGTACCGGATGTTCGCCGGCCGCGAGCGCCGCGACCCCGGTCGCGCAGTGTACGCA
>JAGNMU010000554.1 GCA_017991005.1 Gemmatimonadaceae bacterium
CCAGCGAGGAGATTGCCGATAGCTACGTGCTCACCTGCGTCGCCTCCGCCAATGGCGATGTGACTCTGGCTGCGTGACCCGATGCAATCGAGCAAACCGCGCTGCGGGAGAAAACACCATCGCATCGTCGCGCGCGCGCCACCACCCATGGACTGCGTGGCGTTTGGTGCTATTGCAGAATGGCGGTGTCCGGCCACAAGCGGTCGGTTGAAAGTGCACTCTAAGCCCGGTTTCTGATCACGACAGGAGCGCCGCATGTCCGAAGAATCACCGGTTCGCGATCTGGCCTCGGTTTGGGCGGAAACCCCGCTCCACACCGGCGTGCGCGAAGGGCGCTTGTCTGCGGTCGCCCCCGCGGACGTGGCGCGCGGGGCTCATGCCATGGACGGGCTCGGCTGGACGCCGCTCCATCTTGCCGCCGTTGTTGACGATGCGAATGCGATCGCCTGGCTCCTGACGCACGGCGCGGAGATCGACGCGCTCAGTGACGATCACCGAACCGCCCTCGCTCTCGCCGCCGCCGCTGGATCGACGCGCGCGGTCAAGGCCTTGCTGGCCGCGGGCGCATCGGTGGAGGTGAAGGGTCAGTCCCGCGAAATCCTGGCGGAGGCGGCAACGGTGCCACGCCTCGAAATCATTCAGGCGCTGGCTCAGGCGGGCGCCAAGACCAAGGAGACGCTGGCCTATCTGCTGATGGTGCTGCGGATGACCGGTCATCAGGTTCAACTGGGCGAAGTCGGATACAACCACGGCTCGCAAGGCGAAGCACCGGATATCTGGTTTGTCGATCGTGCGCCGCGCTTGCCTGCTGTGCTTTTTCGACCCCTCGGCCTGTCGTCCATGCCGGACACGGTCGATGGCTGGACCCGCATCGAATCGCGGCCCGCAGAGTTCACCCAGCTTGGAGCCGCTTCCACCTCGACATCTTCGGGGCCGACCATGACCACCCCCGTCTACACATCGCTCAGGTTCCGGGACCTGCGATTGGAATGGACGGCTGTCGCGCCGGATGAAGTGATGGCGCGTATTGGCCGTCTGTACTACGGGGAGACTGTTCCCGCACCCGGAGCGCTCTCCGCTCTGCTGCGCATGGCCGGCCTCACCCCCAGCACCATCGCGACCGCCGAGCCGGCCCTTGCCGCCTCCCTGATCTCGGAAGCCGCGCGGGTGGCCATTGATGTGCCGTCGACGCGGATGCTTCGCCGACTGCTCGCAGAGGGTCTGTCGCCCGATCTCGTGGATGCCAACGGCAACACGCCGCTGATGCGAGCAGCGATGGTCAAGAACACCCTTGCCGTCGAGGCCCTGCTCGAGCACGGAGCCGATCGCTCTGCGCGCGACGCGAAGGGACGAACCGCCGCGGACATTGCACTGGCTGTCGGTCACGCGGAACTCGCCAGAACTCTGGCGCCCGCTGACGTTGCCGCCGATGACTTGGAAACGAGCCGGGCATTCATCGGCGCGCGGATGCGCGAGACGCTGCAAGATTCAGACGCCACCCGCTTGACGGCACTGCTCGCTCAGCACGGTCTTGTCGCCTCCGTGGATCTCGGACTCAATTCCGGGTGCTCTCTGCTGGCCCTCGCGATCGAAAAGCGCAAGCTGCCCCACGTCGATGCCTTGCTTCGGGCGGGCGCCGATGTCAGCGAGCGCTTCACGAACGGCAGCACGCCCATGCACTTCGCGGCGAGCCGCGATGTCGACATCATGCGCCGTCTGCTGGATGCAGGCGGCGATCCAAACCTGAAGGATTCCTCGGGCGCGCCCCTGCACTACGCCGCCAACGTGAGTCACGCGAGAATGATCGACGCGCTTGTTGACGGTGGGGCCGACGTCGACGCGACTGATGAGAACGGTCACACCCCGCTCGTTCACGCGATCTCCTCCAACCAGACTTCAGCCATCAGCGCCCTCCTCGCTCATGGCGCGGACCCACGTTTCGCCGATTTCACCGGCGAGACGCCGATGGAACGGCTGAAGCCTGGCTGGCATGGAAGGGGCGTCATGGCCGAGATGTGGATGGCCGACGCGCAGCATCATGGCCCCGACCGGCTGGCACCGTATCTGCGAACGCTTGTTGACGACGATCAGACGCTCGACATTCAGCTCACGCTGAATCCGACCACGTTGCCTGGTCACCATTCGTCGGTTGCCCATCGCGGCCCGCTTCCCCTCGGAGAGTGGGTGGAACTGGCGCGCGATCTCTCGGACTACTGTGTTGTTCGGGGCAAGTGGGACGCTCTGCGCGCGCTGAAGATCTGCGGTTTGCCGGTGTACTTTCCCGGTTCGAACGACGACGGCATGCAAACCCAGGCCGAGGTGATGGATGTTCGTCCGGGAGACGCGCCCGCTGCACTGGTCTACGCCGCGCAGATCCATGGAGGGGCCGTGCCGTTCCTTCTCAAGGTAGCGGGCTCAGCATGTGCGTGCGCCGTCGACGCGGCCCTGTTCGGTCTCGGAGGCATCCAATTCCGTTCGTCGCCGGAAATCGATGCGTTCCAGCAACGCGCGTTGCGCGCGTTGCGGGCCGCAGGCGCAAATTTGAACGCTCGCGCGGGCGACGCGGCCATCGCACTTCACTCAGGCCTCGGTCTTCCCAAGGGCCAGGATGGCCAACTCCTCTGGGACGACGAGCGACAGCTCGCGGAGCGCTATGCGTCGATCAGTCCGCTCATGGAAGACCTGATTCGCCGGCCTCACGACACGCCGCTGATGCGCGCGGCAAGCGAGCACACTTTCTTTCTCGTGTCGCTACTCATTGCTGAAGGGGCCGATGTCTCCGCTCCGGGTCCGGACGGCCGAAACGCCTTGCATCGCGCAAGCGCGGCGGGCGGCGTCGTCGGGGCGGTGGAGACGGTGCGATGTTTGCTGGACGCGGGATTCGCCGTCGATCAAGCGGACGCGGCCGGGTGGCGCGCACTGACGATCGCGGCGAATCCGGAAATCCTGCGTTTGCTCGTCGAGCGCGGCGCGTCCACCGAACTCGACGCGACCGATCAGACGCTGCTCGGCCAAACCGCGTCGGAAAAGCTGCGGGCCCGACTCGGTGCAGCCTAG
>JAGNMU010000555.1 GCA_017991005.1 Gemmatimonadaceae bacterium
TCCGACGACTTCGTGCGAACAGGGTGATGCAGGGCCATGGCGCCGTCTCCAAAAGGTGAAATGCTGACGCCCGATTGTAGCACGTGAAGCCAGACGCGGCTACGCCCGGAGCAGCTCGCGCAGACGCTGAGCGTGGTCGTGCAGCACCTCGCGCGGCGGGGTGGGCGGCTCGCCGGGGTACACGTCCAGTACGCCATCCCCGAAGCGTCGCGGATGGACGTGCACGTGCAGGTGAAACACCTCCTGATTCGCGCCCGCACCGGCCGAATGCCACACCGACAGCCCGTCGCTCGGAAATGCCGCGTCGACGGCACGGGCAACGCGAGCGGTCGTACGCATCACGGCGGCGGCGAGGTCATCATCGGCATCGCGAATATCGCGCACGTGGCGTTTGGGTATGATCAGCACGTGGCCGGGGTGCCATTGGCGCAAATCGACAAACGCCAAGGTGGATGCGTCTTCGGTGACACGACTGCACGCCACCTCTCCGCGAACAATCGCACAGAAAACGCACGACGCCTCGTCATGATCCGGCGACGCCGAGGCCGAGGCCGAGGCCGACGCCGGGGCCGACGCCGGCGTCGGTGCGATGGCCGGCTCGTCAAACCGTTTCACGAGATAGTGGCGGCGTGATCCTTCGGGATACGCGTCGAGTGTGCCGAACACCCGATATCCCTGGCGCTCGTAAAACGGCCGCGCCTGGAAGTCGAAGGTGTCGAGATAACACCCCACGCAGCCGCGGCGACGCGCCAGTGTCTCCGCAGCCTGCAGGACGGCCGTCCCCATGCCACGTCCGCGTATCGGCTCCGGCAGCCAGAAGTGATCGATGAACATCCACCCCCAGCGCACCGATCCATCGAGGCCGCCAATCGCCTGCCCGGATGCGTCACGAACCATCACCGCGAATGGTTCAGGCATCGATCGCGACACGAACCGCTCGTTGAACTCACGAAGCCCAGCGATGATGGCGCTGTGCACCTCGTGTGCGAGTGGGTGCAGCTCGGTGGTGATCACCAGTGCCGCGCCCGATGTCGTCATGCCGGCTTGAGCAGCAACATCGCAATGGAGCAGAGCGTACCGCCGAGCGTCATGATCGTCCGCACGCGTGCATTCCAGGCTGGCAGCAAGCGATTGCGCGAGGCGCTCACGTCCCACAGCAGCTGCACCACACCACAGCCCATCAGGAGCAGCAGCGCCTGCGACGTGGTGACGTACGGCAGCAGGGCGGCCAGGCCGACCACCGATGGCAAAAAGGCCGCGATCAGACGTGGAAGCGACGGCGCGTTGGGGACACGCACCAACTCCGCCCCCCAGCGGGCGCCACCCAAGAACGTGAGCGTCAGCGCCGCGTACACGATGAACGCGTGCACGGCGCGATCGGCGAGCTCGGGCGATGTGAACAGCAGCCCGATGCAGACGAGAAATGGAATCAACCCCGATCCGGCGACCACCCAGAGACCACTGGGGACGCGATCGGACGAGTTGCTGCTGTACATGAGAGGACGTCCGCGGGAAGGTCAGGAAGACGGCGTACACCGCCTCCCTGTACCGTCACCCGTGTGGACGCGTGCGTCAACCCATCTCGTGGATTTCGCGCACTTCAATGCGACCATTCCCCTCCGCATGCGGACAGGTCATCGCGATGTGCACCGCTTCGTCGTAGGATGTGGCCTTGATCACGAAATAGCCGGAGATCACCTCGCGCGCTTCCGCGTACGGGCCGTCAACCACGACCAGCTTGCCGTTGGACCGGCTGATCACCTTGCCACCCTCATCCTGCAGTTTGTTGCTGTGCACAGCCTTCTCCTGCGCCTGTAGCCCTTGCCACCAGGCCAGATACCGGCCTACGATCTCCTGAATCTCAGCGGGAGACACGTCGTTGAAATCGGCAGGATTCTCGTGCAACAGCAGCATGTACGACGACATGGATCGACTCCGTTCGCTCACGGTGAATGCCTCGCGCCTGCCGTCCGGCAGGGCGTGGACACCCACTGACGTACGCGGCGATTGAAAATCGACATGGGTGCACCTCAAACGACAACTCCGTCCGATTCACCGTGGGACGACCCCCGCTGGTTTCGGCAGGTGGCCGCCGACGTGACGGCCATGCTGCTCCGGCTCTACGGGGCGCACCAGTTGGACGTGGTGGAGGACGCGGTGCAGGACGCCTTTGTCGCGGCCGTGCGTACCTGGCCGCATGGCGGCGTACCGGACAATGCCGCTGGGTGGCTGCTCACCACCGCCCGCAACCGACTGCGGGACGGCTGGCGCCGGGACCAGCGGGCACTCGAGAGCGATGCCAGCACGCTCGCGCCCGAGCGAGCCACCGCCGAGCTGTCCGATCTTACGCCACTCGGCGACGACCAGGTGCAGTTGCTCTTTGCGTGCTGTCATCCCGCACTGTCGCCCGAATCGCGTGTGGCCCTCACACTCAAGACGGTGGCGCAGCTGAGTGTGGAAGAAATCGCACGGGCACTCCACGCCGATCCACGCGCCATCGCGCAGCGACTGGTGCGCGCCAAGAAATCGTTGCGCGACGCACGCGCCGAGTGGCGGATGCCCGAACCAGCGGATCTCCCGGCACGTCTCGAGGACGTGCTGTCGGTGTGTTATGCCATGTTCAGCGAAGGCCATTCTGCCACCGAAGGCGCGGTGGTGGTGCGCACGGACTTGTGCCAGGAGGCGATTCGCCTGCTCGAACGCCTGGCCACGTGGCCGGGGACTGCGACGCCCGAAACGCACGCATTGCTGGCACTCTGTTGTTTCGCGGCGGCCCGCGTACCGGCGCGGCGTGACGAGTTGTGGATCGCGTTGGCCGATCAGGATCGTTCGCGGTGGGATCGCGGGTTGATCCGTCGCGGACTGCGTGCATTTGATCGCGCCGCACAGGGTGATCATCTGTCGCGCTATCACGTGGAAGCGGAGATCGCCGCGCTGCATTCGCTGGCGCCGTCGTACGCCGAGACCCCGTGGGATGCCATTGTGTCGGCCTACGACCGCCTCCTGCACATTGCCCCCACGCGCGCGGCCGCACTGTCACGTGC
>JAGNMU010000109.1 GCA_017991005.1 Gemmatimonadaceae bacterium
CATCGACACCGTGCACATTGTGCGCCGTCGCGCCGCGCAGATCGATCCAGCGCGGCCCGACGGGTCGGCGTTTGGCCGGCACGTCAATGGTGCGGGCACCGGTGAGGTACTGGCCCGTCAACGGGCTCTGCGCCGCATCGGTCATGGGGCCCGCGAACACGACATGCCCACCGTGTTCACCGGCTGCCGGTCCGAGTTCGACCATGAAGTCGGCAATACGCATGGCGTCCAGATCGTGCTCGACCATGATCACCGTATTGCCGCCATCGCGGAGCGCCTTGAGCAACGTGAGCAGGCGGTCGAGGTCGCGGGGATGAAGGCCGATGCTGGGCTCGTCGAGCACATACGTCGCGTCCACCAGGGCGGCGCCGAGCGCATTGGCGAGCGTGATGCGCTGCGCCTCACCGCCCGAGAGGGTGCGGGTGGCGCGATCGAGCGTCAGGTACGTCAGTCCGACATCGGCAAGAAACCGCGTGCGTGACCGCGCTTCGCGCAGTACCGTCTCCGCAATCTGCTGATCGGTGGCGGACAGTTCGAGATCATCGAGCCAGGTGCGCAGTTCGCGAATCGGGAACTGCGTGACCTCTGCAATCGTGCGACCAGCCACGCGCACGGCGAGCGCGTCAGGTTGCAGCTTGGTACCGCCGCAATCGGCACAGGGCAGCGCCCGCTGGTATTTCCGGAGAAAAATGCGGATGTACTGCTTGTACTTCTTTTCTTCGAGCGCGTCGAGGAACGGAAAGATGCCCGTGTACGCGCGTGTCTTGGCGCGCAGCAACTGATCGCGGGCGGCCTTGGGCAGTTTGCTCCACGCGACATCGGGCGACACGCCGAGTGACCGGGCGTACTCGACGACGGTGCGTCGCTGCTTCTCGTAGCGGGGCGCGGTCCATGGATCGATGGCGCCGTCTCGCACCGACCGGTCAGGATTGGGTACGATGAGCGACTCATCGTAGGTCAGTGTCGCGCCAAAACCGTTGCACGTCGGACAGGCGCCGCGCGGATTATTGAACGAAAACAGCTGCGGTGTGGGCATCGGGGCCCGCGTCCCGTCATTCGGACACTCGAATCGATCGGTAAAACGCAACTGGGTGACTGCGGCGCCATCTCGCGACGCGCGCAGATGCGCCGGTGGCACGACCGGGTCGGGAAACAGCAGCAGCACATCCCCATCTCCTTCGCCGAACGCGGTCTGGACCGCCTCGGCGATGCGGCCGCGCTGCGCTTCACTGCTGCCGAGCCGGTCGACGACGATCGACAGGGCAGGGTCGGAGGCGAGGTCGATCTCGGCGTCGCGGAGGTCGTCGAGATGCATCAACCGCTCGCCCACCGCAATGCGCACAAAACCGCGCGCGCGGAGATTTTCGTCGATCACCGCGTGCGTGACTTCACTGGACCGGATGAGCGGACACGCGACCGCGAAGCGCGTGCCGGCCGGCAGCGCGAGCGCGATATCAGTGACCGATTGCACCGTATCCGGACGCAGTTCGCGCCCGCAGACGCGGCAGAACGTGTGGCCCACGCGCGCCCAGAGCAGGCGGAGGTAGTCGTAGATCTCCGTGCCGGTGCCCACGGTGGAGCGCGACGTCCGCGTCGGATTGCTCTGCTCGATCGCGACCGCGGGGGACATGCCCTCGATGGAATCGACGAGCGGCTTTTCCATGCGTTCGAGAAACTGCCGGGCATAGGCCGACAGTGACTCGACATACCGACGCTGACCTTCGGCATACAACGTATCGAAGGCCAAGGACGATTTTCCTGAACCCGAGACGCCGGTGATCACGGTGATCGCACGACGGGGAATCTCGAGATCAAACCCCTTGAGGTTGTGCTGCCGGGCGCCGGTGATGCGAATGCGATCCTTCATGGGCTGAAAACTATCGGAGCGCGCGCCGGGAGCACCCTGCTAAATTCCAGATCGAATGGCCGCCGCTCCGCACACCGACGACGAGACCGCTGGCAAGGCGTACGATGCACGCCTGGTACGGCGGCTCCTGCAGTATGTGCGACCCTATCGGCAGCTGGTGGTGGCCGCGCTGGCGTTGATCGCCATCGAGTCGAGTCTGCAGCTGGTCGGACCGCTGCTCACCCGCTGGGTCATCGACAAGGCCCTGCCCGCGCGCGATTCCGCTCTCGTTGTGCAAGTGGCTGTGGCCTACGTGGTCCTGTTGCTTGCCCAATTCGGCGCCGCCTACGGGGAGACGCTCTTTACCAACTTGCTTGGACAGCGCGTGATGCGGGACTTGCGGGCGCAGCTGTTTGCCCGCTTGCAGCGCCTGCCGATTGCGTATTTCGACCGGACGCCGGTTGGACGGCTCGTCACCCGGGTCACCAGCGACGTTGAGGCACTGAACGAGCTGTTCACCGCGGGCGTGGTCGCCGGTCTTGGCGATCTGTGCACACTCGTCGCCATCAGTCTGGTCATGTTGTATGTCGACTGGCGCCTGGCGCTGGCGGCCTTTGCCGTGATTCCACTGGTGTATCTGGCGTCCCGGGTGTTTCAGTCACGCGTGCGCGCGGGCTATCGCGACATTCGGACACGCCTTGCCCAACTGAACGCGTTTTTGCAGGAGCGGTTGGCGGGTGTGCGCGTGGTCCAGCTCTTCGGTCGGGAATCCGCCGAAGTGGCGCGGTTCGACGCACTCAACCAGTCGCACCTCGACGCGCACCTCAAGTCGATCACGATCTACGCGCTGTATTTCCCCGTGATCGAGTTCCTGACCACCTTCGCCCTGGCGAGCCTGTTGGTCACCAGCACGATGCGGGTTGGCTCGGGCGCCCTGACCGTCGGAACTGTGGCCGCCTTTCTCCAATTGGTGCGCCGGTTCTTTCAGCCGCTGCAGGATCTTTCGGAGAAGTTCAACATTCTGCAGCAAGCCATGGCGGCGTCCGAACGGATCTTTGCCATGCTCGATACACCCGAAGCGCCCGGTGTTTCGCCCACCCCGGACCGCGCCGCGCAGGCCGCCGAATTCCGCGCGCGTGGCGTGACGATCACGTTCGAGTCGGTCTGGTTTCGGTACGGAGCAGAGGGTGGAGTGACCGATGACGCGATTCGCGCCGCCATTGGCGTGCCGACCGTGGCACCGGCACCCGGCAAAAAAAAAGAATCGGACCTGACGTCGGCGGAGACCACGCCTTCGCAGCCCGACGGCGATCGATGGGTGCTGCGCGATGTCAGCTTCTCGGCCCGCCCGGGGGACACCGTAGCTCTGGTGGGCCATACGGGAGCCGGCAAGACCACCATCGTCAATCTGCTGCTGCGCTTCTATGAACCGCAGCGAGGCCGGATTCTCCTGAACGGGACCGACATCCGCGAGGTGCCGGTCGATGTCCTGCGGTCACTGATTGGCTATGTCCAACAGGACATTTTTCTCTTCGCCGGCGACGTGGCCACCAACATTCGGCTCGGTGCCGAAATCGACGACGCGGCATTGGCGCGCGCGGCGCAGCGGGTGGGCGCGGATCGGGTCATTGACCGACTGCCGGGGGGATGGGGTCAGGAGCTGGCCGAACGAGGCGCCAGCGTGAGTGTGGGAGAGCGCCAGCTGCTGGCCTTTGCGCGTGCCATCGCCGCCGACCCCGCGCTGCTGGTGCTCGACGAGGCCACCAGCGCGGTCGACTCCGCCATCGAGGCAGATATTCAGACAGCCGTCGCGGAACTCATGAAAGGACGCACGACGATCGCCATCGCCCATCGCCTGAGCACCATCCTGGACGCCGATGAGATCCTGGTGCTCCACCACGGCGAAGTGGTGGAGCGGGGGACACATCGGGGGCTTCGCGCGGCCGCCGGCCTGTATGATCGGCTCTATCGGCTGCAGGTCGGAGAGGGGAATGGTGCGTCAAATGGCGTGCGAGACGGCGATTTGACGCAATCGAATGCGGCGGCGCGCTTGCGAAGCAGCGCCGCGCGCGGGTAGCTTCGACTTCCCTGTAGCATCCTTCGGGCCTAGACCACCCTATCCACGTGCAGCTTTCCGTCGCCGCCGGCACCGACGTCGGGCGCATTCGCGCAGGCAACGAAGACAGCCTTTACGCCGACGCCGATCCGGAGCGCGGGCTTTTCATTGTCGCTGACGGCATGGGAGGCCACGCGGCTGGTGAAGTGGCCAGCGAAATGGCGGTGCAGATTGTGGCGCGCGAGTTGGCGGCTTTCCGCGACATCGCGGGTCCCGCTCCGCTCGCCGGCATGGCGAGCGCCCTTCGTGAAGCCAATCGGGCCATCTACGAGAGGACCATCGTGGAGGCCGACAAGCAGGGGATGGGCACCACGGCCTCCTGTCTGCTCATGGGAAGCGGTCGCTGGATCATCGGACACATCGGTGATTCTCGCGTATACCTGCTTCGCGACGGGGTGTTCCGGCAAGTCACCAAAGACCACTCGTACGTGCAGGAGCAGGTCGACGCCGGGTTTCTGACGCCCGAGCAGGCCCGCTACCATCCCTACAGCAACGTCATCACGCGCTGCGTGGGGGCAAATGCGGCCGTGGAAGCCGACGTCCTGCAAGGCGAATTGCAGAATGGCGACCTCTACCTGATCTGCTCCGACGGGCTCACCGGGATGGTCGAGGACCCGCAGCTCCGCAAGATCCTCGAGACGCGACAGACCCCGGGCCGCATGGTCGACGCCATGATCACCGAGGCGAACCGCCGAGGCGGTCTCGACAATATCACGGCGATCGTCATTCAGGTCATGTCCGTGTACGGCATGCCAACCGGCACGACCGGCGAGTCACCTGCCGTCGCGCGTGGCTGAACCGTCGGATGCGGCCAGCGCCACCGAGGACACGGTCGGCACGGTCGCCCAGCTCTATCTGGGCAACATTCTCTTCGCGATCGAACACTGTGCGCTGCAGCTCGACCAGGAAGGGAAACCGCTGGATGCAGCGTTCTATCGCGGTATTGGCCGCAAGCTGGCCGACGCGCACGGCCGCGCCAAGCGCGCGCCCTGACCCTTTGTGAGGCGATCATGATCCGTCGCAGTGTCGGTTCCCGCACCCGCACCTCCATCACACGCGCTCGTGTGGTCACGTCGCTCCGCACGCTGCTGGCGGCCGCATTGCTCATGACGGTGCCCGAAATCGCGTCGGCGTCGCCTCGCCCGCCGTGTGCACCGGCCGTCGACAGTACCCTGCTGACCCTTCACGCCAGCGGTCAGAGCTTCACCGACTTTCTCGCGGCCGCGAAAGCGCGCCGGGAAGGGTGGCTCCGGATGGCGGACAGCGCACGGGTTGACGACGGCCTGCTGGCCCGCGCACGGGCGGTCGGTGGCACGTGGCACTTGCTGGTGGTCGCCGTCGATCGCTGTGGCGACTCGATGAACTCCGTGCCGTATCTCGCGAAGCTGGCCGAACAGGTACCCGGTCTCTCGCTGCGCATTGTGCTACCCGAGCCCGGGCGCCCCGTGCAGTTGGCGCATCGGTCGTTGGACGGGCGGGCGGCCACGCCGACGATCGTCCTGCTGGATGCCGCAGGCCGTGATGTCGGCTGCATTGTCGAACTCCCCCGCGAGATTCGCGACTGGGCTCATGGGGTGCGTGGTACGGTCACCTCGGATTCATTGCACGCGGGGATCGCCGCGTTCTACGCGCGCGACAAAGGCAAAGGCATTACCACGGAAGCGGTCGAGATGCTCGAGTCAGCGAAAGCCGGCTCGACGCTGTGTCACACGGGCAAGGCGCCCTGAGCTCGCGGCTGACGCGGGTCGTCTCGCCGCGCCAGCGCCGGATTCATCCGCCGGTACGTACGCCGGTACATCAATCCCGGTAGATCAATCGAGCAGCGCGACGCCGCGATCCAGCCGGTCGCGCACGTCATCCGCATCGCGCTGGAGAACGGCCAGGACCCGGGCAGTAGGAATCGAGGCGCGGTCGGCCGTGAACACGCGCAATCGGCGCGCGCTGCGGTAGAACTCGTCGGACAGCCGCGGCAGGTTCATGGCGCCATCCCAACCCGCAGCGGTGAGCAGCTCGACGCGGCCGTCTCGGCGTAACATCGGCAGCTCAAGTCCGAGCATCTGGGTTTTGGCCGGGTAATCGAGCAGCAACGCCCCTTCCGTGAGACCCAGCTCATGCGACAGGGCGTCTTCGACGCGACGGGTCAGTGGGTAGTCGGAGGCGATCCACTCGCCCACGTCGTCGCCGAGCGATGCGGCCGGACACTCGTAGGCACGTTTGTGCAGGTGACGCACGCGCAGACCCTGAAGCTGCGCCCGTGCGTCGGCGGGGAGGGCGGGCGTATCGAGGTGCGCCAGCAGCCCCTCGTCGGTGAAGCGCGCCACGTCGACGCCGGCCGCGAGCCCGGCGTCCAGACTCACCGCCACCAGACGCTTGTACATCGCCGTGGCGCTGCGCACCGCATGGTGCCAGTAGACGTTCCGATACATCTGGTACTTGGCGAACAGCAGGGACTCGAGTGCCGACAGCCCCTTCTCCCGAATCCCGATGCCATGTCCTGATCCGTCGGGGCGCTCGACCAGCACGAGGGAGTTGAGCAGACGATCGACATCGATTTCTCCATACGGAACGCCGCACATCGTGGCATCGCGCTTGAGATATTCGATCTTGTCGAGGTCGATCGAGCCCGAGATCAGCCCTTGGAGCGGATGTGTACTGCGTCCGGCAATCAACGCAAATACGTCGCCGGGAGCCTCATTGCCCAGGTGACGCGACAGCACGTCGGCAATGGTGCCCTCCGTGAGCAGTGGCCGCGCGACCTGTTCATGGTGCGTCACTCCGATCTCTTCGAGCGCATGCGAAAAGGGATAGTGCCCGACATCATGCAGCAGCGCGGCGGCGCGAATGATGGCCCGATCGCGCGCGGCGATTCCGGCCAGCGCGCCATGTTCCTCGAGCAATCGAAGGGCGACGCCGGCCAGATGAAAGGCGCCGAGGGCGTGCTCGAAGCGCGAATGGGTGGCGCCGGGATAGACCAGAAAGGCCAGGCCTAGCTGCCGCACATAGCGGAGCCGTTGCATGACCGGCGTATCGAGCAGGTCGAGCGCCAGTGGATCCAGGCGCACGTTATTCCAGATCGGGTCGCGAAGAATCTCCATGCGCCAAGATACCGCAGCCGGCTGGCAACGGCAGATGCCTTTCGTGCGTACCTGTATCACCGGAGTGCACGCAGGTCTGCACGCTGGAGGAAATTGGGCGGCCCGCTCGCTGCTGAGGGACCGAATGCCATTGGGCATCGTCGTGACGCACGGAGAGGGGGATGAGCAGGATGGCTGCTCGACGGTCATCAGTGGCCGATTCCGACCGTCCAACGAAAACCGATGCTTCCGTGTAAAGGACACAACGCGGTGTGGCGTAACGCCCCGTCAGCGCTCTGCTGAATGCCGCTTAACGAAACGATTGGCCCCTCGTCTACGTCTTACGTGACTCCTAGCCTATTTCTGCGCCGCACTGCGGCGGTACTCGGATTGATCCTGGCCACAGCGGCAACCGCCGCTGCGCAGTCAGTCGATATCATCCGCGGCCGAGTGCTTGGCCCCGATACCCTTGCTGTCCAGAACGTGCTGGTGACGGCCACGACCCTGACGGGCAACGTGAGCCGCAGCGCCCGAACGGACAAGAACGGTCGCTACACCATCTCGTTTCCCGGCGGTGAAGGGAACTACTGGGTCTCGTTCAACGCGCTCGGCTTTACGCCGCGGCGTTATCAGGTGCTGCGCACCGCGGACCAGGAGATTCTCATCGCTGACGCGCGGCTCAGTGCGGCCACGGTGACGCTCGATGCGATTCAAGTGACGGAGCGGGCGGCTGCATCGCGCAGTGACACCGTCTCCGATGTGAGCGGAACCGAAAAGGCCGTCACGGCCGATCCCGGATTCCTCTCCGCCGATCAGATGGGCGATCTCGCCGCGATGGCCGCCTCGATTCCTGGCGTGCAGTTGCTGCTCGGCGCCGACGGTGCCGCGGACGCCTTCTCGGTATTCGGCCTTGGCGGCGACCAGAACAACACGCAGCTCAACGGCCTCAACTTCGGCGACGCCAGCGTGCCGCGTGACGCCAATGTGCAGACCTCGTTGTCCACGTCGCCGTACGATGTGTCGCGCGGTGGGTTCTCCGGGGGACAGTTGCAGGTGCGCACGCGTGCCGGTTCCAACTTCCGGAACCGTGCGCTGAGCTCCAACCTGATTGCGCCGCCGATGCAGTGGACCGATCAGGCGGGCGTGGCGACGTCGCAGCAGTACACCAACCTGTCGCTCGGCGGCTCGGCCTCGGGGCCGATCAAGCAGGACGTCGCGTTCTACAACAGCTCGTTCCAGTACGACCGGCGTATGCAGGATCTGCAGACGTTGCTCAACAGCAACGATCTGGGCTTCCAGACGGTCGGCGTGTCGCCCGACTCCGTCTCGCGCTTTCTCAACATCCTGAACCAGCAGAACGCACCGTTCAACGTTGCCGAATACAGCTCGCAGCGCATTCGCGATGCCGGTTCGTTCCTCGGCAGCTTCGATTTTGTGCCGCAGAATTCCACCCGTGGCAATACCTACACCGCCACGATCAGCGCGAACATGAACCGCACATCGCCTGTCGGTGGCGGTCAGACGGCGCTCTTCACACCGTCGCGAGACGGGTCGCGTACGTCGTACGGCGGTTCGGGTCAGCTCCGCCACAGCGGTCAGGCCGGCTTCTTTGGCTTGTTCAGCGAAACGACGCTTGGTTACAACCTGTCGCACAATTCGGCCGAGCCGTATGTGAATCTGCCGGCCGGTACGGTCCGCGTGAGTTCGGCGCTGGACGATGGATCGTCGTCGGTGCTCAACCTCGCCTTCGCGGGCAGCACGAATCTCAATACGGCATCCGAGAACGCCACGCTGGCCGCGAACAACACGTTGTCCTGGTTCAGCCCCACCAACCGTCACCGTGTGAAGTTCACGACGGAACTGCGTCGTGAGAGCTACTGGCAGGATTTCACGCAGAACCAGCTCGGCACGTTCACGTACAACTCCCTGGCCGATCTCGAGGCCAATACGCCGGCCTCGTACACGCGGCAGTTGTCGCCGCGCCGCCGGAGTGGCAGTCAGATGGTGGGTGCGGTGTCGCTCGGCGATGCATGGCGTCCCACGAACGATGTGCAGGTGCAGTATGGCGTGCGTGTGGACGGCAACAAGTACCTGACCGGCCCCAACGTCAACAGCGACATCGCCGCCAAGTTCGGCACGAGCAACGCCGACGTGCCGAGCCGGCTGTATGTCAGCCCGCGTCTCGGGTTCTCGTGGACCTATGGACAGGCCGATCAGTTGACGCTGGTGCCCGGCATGGTGCGCGCGCCGCGCGCCGTGGTGCGCGGCGGCTTCGGTGTCTTCCAGAATACGCCGGGGCTGCAGCTCATTCAGGGTGCCGTGGACAACACGGGCCTGCCCTCGGGTTTGCAGTCGCTTACGTGCCTCGGCGCGGCGGCACCGATTCCTGACTGGACGTTGTACGCCGCGGATGCGAACTCCATTCCCACGACGTGTGCCGATGGCACCGGTGGCACGGTGTTCTCCAACAGTGCGCCCAACGTCACGTTCTTCAACAACGGCTTCCAGGCCACCCGGTCGCTGCGTTCCAACCTGCAGTGGAGCGGGGCGATACTGAAGAATCGCTTCCAGGCCACGATCGACGGCACCTGGTCGCGCAACCAGAACCAGCAGGGATCGATCGACATCAACTTCCCTGGCGTGCAGACGTTCTCGCTGGCGAACGAGGGCAACCGCCCGGTGTTCGTGCCGACCACGTCCATCGTGCCCACCACGGGTGTGATTGCGTGGCGCGGTTCGCGCGTCGTCGACGCCTACGGCCGCGTGAGTGAGCAGCGTTCCGATCTCGAGTCCGAGAGCAAACAGCTCACACTGAGCCTGCGCCCTGTGTCGTTCAGCTCACGCTGGGGATGGAACCTCTCGTACGTGCTGGCCGACGTGAAAGAACAGTTCAACGGCTTCACCAGCACCGTGGCCGATCCGCGTACCACGGAGTGGTCAGCTGGCCGCAACTTCTCGCGCCATCAGATTCAGTATTCGTTGAGCTACAACTGGCTCAACACGATGCGCATCTCGTGGAACGGCAACATCCGCTCGGGCGTGTTGTACTCGCCGCTCGTTCAGGGCGACGTCAACGGCGACAGCTTTGGCAACGACCGCGCGTTCATCTACAATCCGTCCGCCGTGGCGGCCACCGACCCGACACTGGCTGCCGGCATCCAGTCGCTGCTCGACAACGGCACCAAGGAAGCGGTGTCGTGCCTCCGGTCGCAGCTTGGACAGCTGGCGGGACGCAATTCATGCGAAGGACCGTGGACGACCAGCGGCAACCTGGGAGTCTCGTTCAACTCACTCCGCATCGGACTGCCGCAGCGTGCCACCCTGTCCATTCAGGTGCAGAACCTGTTGGGCGGCGTTGATCGCCTGATCAATGGCGATGACAACCTCAAGGGGTGGGGCATGAACATTCAGCCCGACCAGCAGCTGTTGTACGTGCGTGGCTTCGACGCCTCGACGCAGCAGTTCAAGTATGAAGTCAATCAGCGCTTCGGCTCAACGCGTCCGTCGCAGAACGTGCAGCGTTCGCCCACGTCGATCACGGCGCTGATCCGCTACGACATCGGACCGACGCGTGAACGGCAGCAGCTCACGCAGCAGCTCGACCGCGGTCGCACGCGCCCGGGCAACAAGCCGACGCTGCAGCAGCTGCGCGGCACGGCCAATGTCGGACTCATCAACCCGATGCAGCAGCTGCTGCAGCAGGCCGACACGCTCAAGCTCACGCGGAAGCAGGCTGACAGCATCGCGACGCTCAATCACTGGTACGTGCTCAAGTCCGACTCGGTGTGGACACCGGTGGCGCGTTTCCTCGCCGATCTGCCCGATCACTACGATCACGGACAGGCGTACGATCGCTACAAGCACGCGCGTGAACAGACGGTGGACATGCTCATCAAGGTGGCGCCGGATCTGCGCAAACTGCTGACCGCCGAGCAGTATCGCATTCTGCCGACGCAGCTGGCGGGCTTCATGGACAAGCGCACGCTGATCGGTATTCGCTCCGGCACGGCCGGCGGCGGTGGCGGCGGCATGGGTGGTTTCGGTGGTGGCGGTGGTGGTGGTGGTGGACGTGGTGGTGGAGGAGGCGGTGGTCGTGGCAACTAAGCAGACGCCACTCGCAGCGAACGCGTTCGACATCGTCAACACACGCAGACACCTACAGGTGAGGCTTACATGAAC
>JAGNMU010000556.1 GCA_017991005.1 Gemmatimonadaceae bacterium
CCGATCGCGTGGGGCATTCTGATCACCGCACTCGACGTGCTGATCGTGCTCTTTCTCCAAAATAAGGGCTTCCGGCTGCTCGAAGCGCTCGTCATTGCGCTGGTGGCGGTGGTGGGCGGCTGTTTTCTCTTTGAGCTCATCATCTCGCGCCCCGATATGGCAGCGGTGGCCAAGGGATTCATCCCGACCACCGAGATTGTCACCAACCCCGAGATGTTGTACATCGCCATTGGTATCCTCGGCGCTACGGTGATGCCGCACAATCTCTATCTGCACTCGTCCATCGTGCAGACGCGCAAGTACGAGGAAACCACCCCGGGGCGCCGCGAAGCGGTGCGCTTTGCATTCATCGATTCAACCATTGCGCTCACCTTTGCGTTGTTCATCAACGCCGCCATTCTGATTGTTGCCGCGGCCACGTTTCACACCACAGGCAACACCGAGGTGGCCGAGATTCAGGACGCGCACAAACTGCTGACACCGCTCCTGGGTGTGGCGGGGGCCAGTACGGTGTTTGCATTGGCGCTCCTGGCCAGCGGTCAGAACAGCACGTTGACGGGCACGCTGGCGGGGCAGATCGTGATGGAAGGGTTTCTCAACCTGCGCATTCGTCCCTGGTTGCGTCGGTTGATCACACGCGCCATCGCTATCGTGCCGGCGGCCGGTGTTGCCATCTTCTATGGCGAATCGGGGACGGCCAAATTGCTGGTGTTCAGTCAGGTGATTTTGTCGCTGCAACTCTCCTTTGCCGTCTTCCCGCTGGTGAACTTCACCTCCGATCGTGAAAAGATGGGCGTCTTCGTCAACTCGGCACCACTCAAGATTGCCGCGTATGTGGTGGCCGTGGTGATTGCGTCGCTCAACTTTTGGCTGCTTTGGCAAACCATCAGCGCGTGGATGGCCTGATGTACAGACGCATTCTGGTCCCGCTTGAACACTCGTCGTCGGACACCGTCATCCTCAAGCACGTGCGGCAATTGGCGGCGTTGTGTGAGTCGGCGCTGTTGCTGATGCACGTGGCCGATGGCTGGGCGGCGCGCAATCTCAAGCCGCTCCAGCTCCGGGAGTCGGAAGAAATGCGGGAAGACCGCGAGTATCTCGAGCGGTGCTGCGCCGCGCTGCGCGAGGAGGGGTACGAGGCCGAGTCGGTGCTGGCCGGAGGCGAACCGGCGGTGGAAATTGCGGCCGCCGCCGACCGGGAAGGGTGCGACCTGATCGCCATGGCAGTGCATGGGCACAAAGGGCTGCAGGATGTGCTTTATGGAGCGACGGCCAACAAGGTGCGGCACCTCACGGCCGTGCCGGTGTTGATGGTGCGTGATCCGCGCCGGCTCGAACGTTCGTCCTAGATTTCGCATTCGTCGTTTCGGCAGTTCGCTTCGCCACTCCGCTTCACACCCCATGTCAGCTCGCAAGCAGGCCGCGCCGGTCCCGCCGCTCACCGCGCCGGTGGAAGACTACCTCAAGGCCATCTACGAGCTGGAAACCCGGCAAGGCAATGCGGCCACCAGCGAGGTGGCCGACGCGCTCGAAGTGGCGCCCGCCTCGGTCACGGGCATGATCCGTCGGCTGGCCGCGCAGGGGTATCTCGACCATGTGCCGTACCGCGGTGTGCAACTCACCGACACAGGACGGCGCGCGGCACTGCGCACCATTCGCCGGCACCGCATTCTCGAGAGTTATCTTACCGGCATCTTGGGTTATCCGTGGGATCGCGTGCACGACGAAGCCGAGCGGCTGGAGCATGCGGCGTCGGACGAACTGATCGAGCGCATGGCGGCGGCTCTCGGGCATCCCACCAGCGATCCGCATGGCGCCCCCATTCCCACCGCTGAAGGCACGGTGGATGAAGTGTCGCGCCGCACACTGGCCGATCTGCCTGTGGGCGAAGCAGCGCGAATGGTGCTGGTGAGCGACAAGGATCCGTCGTTGCTGCGCTATCTGGCCGAAATCGGCTTGCAACCGGGTGCCGATGTGACCGTGCTCTCCAAGGCGCCTTTTGACGGGCCGCTCACCCTGCGCATCGGCAGCACCGAGTCGCAGGTGGGTCCGCGTCTGGCCGAACAGGTGCTGGTGGCGGCTGCGTCTCCCGTGCGCACAGCCAAGTCGCGCAAACGCTGAGCGGCAGACAATCGATGGCGCAGCATCCTATCCGGCGCGAACTCGGCGCCGCGTTTGTCGTAGCGATGTGCCATGTGAAGCGACTGACGATGTGCGTCGCGACGGTTGCGCTCCTGCTGTCCATGCCGAGTGCACCACTGGACGCACAGTCAGCGTCGCCGCAGCGCGCAGAGCCCACGCTGTCGTCAACCTACGGCCGCACGCCACCGACTGTTCGCGGCATCGCCATCGACGAACGCATGGCCGTCGACCTGTCTCTCAAAGTCGGCGACACGGTGCGTCTGGGCGCACGACCTGGTGAACCCACCGATTCGGTCGTGATCGCCGCCATCTATCGCCGCCGCGCCGATCCCGCCGAAGTGGCTCGGCGGGAATACAAGGTGCGGCTGCACCTCGATCAGTTGCAATCACTGATGGGGCTCGATGATCGCGTGGACCGCTTTGCCGTTGCGACGCGCGGCGGCACGTCCACCGATTCGGCCGTGGCCGAGATCAACCACGTCGCGTTTGGCTTTCGGGCGCACCGCTCGAAAGATGTGGCCATAGGCAGTTCGCGAACCTTTCGCGTGGTGGAACGGTTTCATCGCGCCATCGGCGTGATCACCATCGTGGCGAGCGCGGTGTTCCTGCTGTGTCTGTTGCTGCTCTCGGTGGAGGAGCGGCGGCGCGATATCGCCGCGCTTCGGCTGATGGGCATCTCTCGTGGCACCGTGGTGCGCGCGGTTGTCCTCGAAGCGGCCATGGTGGCGCTGCTCGGCAGTGCGCTGGGGGCGCTGATCGGTTGGGGCTCGTCGCTGCTGGTGAATGCACACTTTCAGGCGGTGTATCGCACGCCGCTCACCTTTGCGCTGCTCACGCCGGGTATTCTGCTGTTCGCGGTGTCGCTCTCGCTCGTGCTTGGCATTGGCGCGGGTGCAC
>JAGNMU010000557.1 GCA_017991005.1 Gemmatimonadaceae bacterium
TACTGGCGCTGCACGGCGGCCGACGAAGGGGAGTTGCTGCTGTACGCGGAGTCGGCGCGGTGGTTTGTGCAGGGGTGGTACGACTAGACGGCAACAACTGCTGAACTACGCTATCGGTTATGGCTATCGGTTATGGCTATCGGGGCTATCGGCTATGGCGGTACCGAACGAAAAAACAATCGGCGTCGCAGCGTTGTTCGCTGCGACGCCGATTGTTGATACGGCGGCGGTGCGGGTTACTTCGTGGCGGCGGCCAACGATTTGATCGCGGCGGACATTGCCTTGACGCGCGCGCTGTCCTTGGCGCCTGCGGCATCCTTGTCCACCTGGCCTGCCAACGTGGTCAGTGCACGACGACGGGCCGCACCCGACGCAGCTTCGGCGGCATCGAGCGCACTGCCGATGGCGGTGGTCCGCGCTGCAGCCAAGCCGTTGTTGCGCACGAGCTGATCGAGGTACGACCGCACCACGGGGAACGCGGGCGGCCAGACGATGCGGGGCTGGCTTTGCGGATTGTACTGCTCGAAGCGCACCAGTTTCGCGGCGGCAATTTCGTTGGCCGACAGGTTGGCGGTGGGCGTGAGCTCCATGATATCGAGCCCGCGCGCCATTTCCGACGAGTAGATCATGCCGTTGTAGTAGTACGCGCCCCACGAGCCACCGATCGTGCGCGCCGGGGTGCCACCCTGACGGGCGCCGGCCGGACCGGCATCGACGAGCGGCGGCGCATCAACGGGGCCACGGTCGAAGTAGGCGATTTCGAACGGCTTGTCAGGATCGGTGAAGTCGATCACGTCCACACCGCCCTGATACCACCCCTGCACCATGACGTCTCGCCCAGGGATGGGAATGAGCCCGCCGTTGTGCGACACGCAATTTTCCTGCGCGCTCTGCGCGGTGGGGATCTTGAAGTACGCCCCCTGCTTCATCTTCTTGCCGCCATTGATGGTGAGCGTGGTGTTGCCGCCCATCTCCATCATGTTCGACGCCTGACAGTTGGGCGACGTGCCTCCGCCCCACTCGTCGGTGAACACCAGCTTCTTGCCGTCGTTGCTGAACACGGCCGTATGCCAGAGCGAGAAGTTCGTGTCGGCCGCGGCATCGAGACGAATCGGCTTTTCCGGATTCGAGATATCCACCAGCAGGCCGTGACTTGCACACGCGCCGGCCAACAGGTTCATCTCGGGATACGCCGTGACGTCGTGGCAATTGCGTGGGCCCGTCGGACGGGGTGCCGGACCGGCGCCCTCGCCACCACGGCCACCACGGCCCGCCCCTGCACCCGCACGACGCGGCGCCGGCGTCATATCGGTGAAGATCCGTGCACCGGTCACCACTTCCGCCGCAGCGGGATTTTTCAGCGACACCTTGATCACGTCCAACTGATACAGCGAGTTGGTCGGGTCGGCGGGATCATCACCGTTCTTGCAGCCGGCGAGTTCCGTTTCCGGACGTGCGCCCTGTGATCCCGAGACATAGAGGTAAATGATGTCCTTGTCTTTCTTGCTCGGGACAATCGTGTGCGTGTGCGAGCCTTTGCACGTCTGCACGTTCTTCACGAGCCGCGGCTTGGACGGATCGGACACATCGAAAATGCGCACACCCGCCATGTGATCGGCCGGATTCTGCACACCGCCCTTGCCGCAGTCATTGCGGTTGCCACCACCTTCGGCCGACAGGAACAGCAGGTTGTTGTAGATCGACGGATCACCCTGCGACGTAATGCACGACACCACCGACATCTTCACCGGCTTGGCCGGATTGCTGATATCCCAAATGGAGAAGCCAGCGAAGTTGCCCTGATAGACATACTTGCCGGCAAAGGCCATATCGGAATTCACAAACGTCAGGCCGCGTGTGGTGTCGAACTCCGCGGCTTTGGGCGTGAGCGACAACAGCTTCATCCCTTCGGCCGCCGTCCCGGCGTCCGTCATGCCCGACTTGAGTCCGTTCCGCGGGTCTTTGGGCGAGGGGTACGTCTGCGCCGACAGCGTGGCCGCCGACAGCACACACAGCGAAGCCAGCACCGCCAACGAACGGGCGGCTACAGCACGGGGTGATCGCATCGAATGGAGCTCCTGCATGTCAAAGGTCAGCCAACATCTGTTGCATGAGCGCGATCTCCGCGGTCTGCACAGTCTGCACATCGTTTGCAAATACCGAGACGTCCACTTCCTGCCCCGCCAACGGCGTGGCAAAAAGATCCGCCACCATCGTGAGCGCGCCCTCATGATGCTGGATCATCATCGTGAGAAACTTCCGGTCAAACTCGGGACCACGCGCCGCTTCAAGCTCTTTGAGCTGCGCCGCCGTCAGCATGCCCGGCATCGACATCGTCTTGTACGCGTTGGTGTCCGGCGCCATCTGCTGATTGGCCACCAGCCATTCCTGCATGAGTGTGATCTCGGCCCGCTGCGACTGGTCGATCTTGAGCGCGAATCGGAGCAGACGCGGATTGGCGCCATTCGCCGCGGCGAGGCGCGACATGTAGATGGCCTGGCCGTGATGTCCGATCATGCCTTGCATGAAGTGCACGTCGGCGGCGGTGAAAATCGCGCCCTTGGGGATGGTCACGGGCGCATTCATGCCGTGATCCATGGTGTGATCCATGCCGGCCATCGGCATGGCGGTGTCGGTGGTGGCGGTCTGCTGGGCGTTGGGGTCGGACTTGGCCGAACAGCCGGCAACCAGCACGGCAAACAGCAGGACGGAAGGGAGGTAGCGCACCGGGAGTGTGGTGGAGGTGTGCACGCACGGGAAACTACGACAATGTACTGCGCGACGCAGCCAGGTCGAAGGCGAGTTGTGCTCCACGCGTACAGACGGCATGATTGGTCTCCCACCGTGAAACGCGCCCCCCGCGCGTCCCGCCGTCCCCCCCGTTTGTCAGAGGCCCTGATGCGTCGTCTTCACGCGCTGGCCAGCCCCGTAGCCCTGTCGTTCCCCGTCTGCCTCAGCCTCCCCGTCACCGCATCTGCCCAGAGCGCGGAGCGGCTCAATCCGATCATCGCGCTGCAGGAGAAGGGGCTGCCGATCTTC
>JAGNMU010000110.1 GCA_017991005.1 Gemmatimonadaceae bacterium
TGTCGGGACCTGGGCCGCCCTGCACCGCGTGCGCCCGCACGACGTCGACGGGAATGCGGTGAACGGACCTGCATTTCTGCTGGCCGCGCACAACAATGTCGTGCATGCCGACGGCAGCACCGTCGTGCTGTATGGCGTGGACGACCTTGTGGTGGTCAGCCGCGACGGGCTGGTGATGATTACCACGCGCGAACGGGCGAGCGATCTGAAGACACTGCTGGACTCGCTGCCACCCGAGCTGCGCGGCCCATGATCGTGCTGTATGACGATGCGCGCGCGCGTGTCTTCGAACCGTTTGCGACCTCACGCCCTTTGGGTGAAGTGCGTGCCGGCGCGCTCCTGGGTCGTGAGCGATGGGCGCGTTGGTTCGGCGCACGCGTGGACGGCGCCGTCGTCGCGGAGCACCTCAGCGATTTTGGGGAATTCGATGCGCCCCCCGTTCAACAGGACGATCTCGCGGCGGGCACCTGGGTGGTCAACACCCGGGCACTTCCCGTCCTTCCGCAGGCAGGAGCGCTAGGCCATGCGGACGTGGTGCGCATCGCCTCGCGCGTTGCGGCGGTGCGCCTGCATACCGCCTGCGCTCTCTCGGCACTCGCCGACGGCGCGCTGGTGCTCGAGACGCTCGTGCCATCGTCTCCCCAGGTGCTCGACGTCGACGGCATCTGGCTGGAAGACCCGTGGGACATCATTCGTCATCTGACGAGCCAACTCACCAGCGACCTCGCCGCGCTCGGCAGCGACGACGGCGTCTTCGCGGTTGTGGGCGTCGGCGGCACGACGGGACCGGTGATTGTGGGCGACGGCGGCGTCTTCGTCGAACCTGGCGTGACACTCGAACCGTTCACGCTGTTCGTCACGACCGCCGGTCCGATTCTCGTGCGCCGCGGGTCGACGGTACAGGCATTCACCCGGATTGTCGGCCCGTGCTATATCGGGCGCGACTGCAACGTGGTGGGCGATCGCATTGCCGCGTCGTCGATCGGAGATACCTGCCGCGTGCACGGCGAGTTGTCGATGTCGGTGTTCATCGGCCATGCGAACAAAGGACACGACGGATTCGTCGGGCATTCCATTCTCGGCCGATGGGTCAATCTTGGGGCCGGGACCATCACGAGCAATCTCAAGAACACGTACGGAACCGTGGCCATGTGGACGACCGACGGGATCCGCGACACAGGTCTCCAGTTCGCGGGTACATTTTTCGGCGACCACGCGAAGACGGGCATCGGGTTGCGCCTTACCACGGGATGCGTGATCGGCGCCGGCGCGAATGTGATGGATGCGATGCCACCGAAAGCCGTGGCGCCGTTTGCCTGGGGCGCGCGCGCGCCCTACGCCACATTTGATGACGTCAAGTTTCTTGAAACGGCTGAACGGGTCATGGCGCGACGAGGCACCGTACTCGACGAACGACAGCGCGCGCATCTGGGCCGAGTAAAGGCGCACGCCGAACGCGACGTGCGCTGGCCGCGTTGAGCGCACGTCGCCTGCCCTCGCGCTAGTTTCCGCGATATGCTGCGCGTGACGGTGCTTGGGAGCGGGAGTCGAGGCAATGCCATTCTGGTGGATGGCAGCGAAGGCTCCGTGTTGGTCGATACGGGATTTGGCCCCCGCGCGCTGACGCGCCGTCTGGCCCTGGTCGATCGCCGGCCCGAGCAGATCGGGGCGCTGCTGCTGACACACGAGCATGTGGATCACGCGTGCGGCGCTGTCGCGGCCAGCGCGCGCTGGAACTGGCCGGTGTTCGCATCGCAGGGAACACTCGACGCGTTGACCGGCAGTGGAGCGGGATGCCCTCCGTCGGCGACCGCGATGGCCCAGGACGGCGCATCCTCCACCCTCTGCGGCTTCACCGTCGAGACGATCGCCGTGCCGCACGATGCCCGCGCCTGCGTGGCGTTGATCGTGTGCGACCGCGCAAGTGGTGCACGGGTCGGCATTGCGCTCGATGTGGGGCATGTCCCCGAGACGCTGCCGCCAGCCCTGGCACGATGCGACATCCTTGTGGTGGAGTCCAATCACGACGAACGGATGCTGGCGAATGGTCCGTATCCGTGGCCACTCAAGCAACGCATCGGTGGCGGGCTCGGTCACCTTTCGAATGGCGCAGCGGCCACGCTGATTGCCGGCGCCTCGCATCGCGGACTGCGCGGCGTGCTGCTGGCGCATCTGAGCGAAACCAACAACACCCCCGACACCGCCATCGCGCGGACCCGTGAGGCCCTTCGACGGGCCGGGTGGCGCCGCGACACATTGTGGGCGGCCAGTCAGTCCGTGCCGTGCGGCCCGATCGGCGCGGATGGATCGACGCATCGCACCCAGTCCGCACAATTGTCGCTGGGCTTCTGAGCGAAGCGCCGGCGCTGACTGCCCCTGCGTCAATCTGCCACAGGCGTGCGCGCGTCGGCGAGGCACGTTGCCTCAGCGACACCGCGTATTGAGGCGCTCCCCGACGGAATCCCGTCGCGCGCGTTGTGGTGCGCAATGTGCATACAGTCCTGACGGTTCTCACTCACAGGACGTACATGGTCGATACCTCGCTTCAAAAGCCCTGGCGCCACGACGTCCCGTCCGCGCTGGTGGTCGTCCTCGTGGCTATTCCGTTGTGCGTGGGCATTGCCCTCGCATCCGGGGCTCCTCTGACAGCGGGACTGCTGTCGGGTGTGATTGGAGGCATGGTCGTCGGATCGCTCTCCTCATCGAACGTGATGGTGTCCGGTCCTGCCGCCGGCCTCGTCGCGATCGTCGGTGCGGGCATCATCTCACTCGGGTCGCTGCGTGCGTTTTCAGCCGCCGTCGTCATGGCCGGTGTGCTGCAGCTTGTGCTGAGTGCACTCAAGGTTGGCAACGTCGGATACTTCTTTCCGCGCGCCGTGATTCGCGGGATGGTTGCCGCCATCGGCGTGATTCTGGTGCGGAAACAGATTCCGCACGCGGTGGGATTCGATGTTGGCTACGTCGGCGATGAGTCGTTTCGCCAGGCGAATGCCGAGACCACGTTCTCGACACTGGGACTCATGCTCGATGCCGTGCATCCGGGTGCGGTGCTGGTCACGCTGACAACACTCGCGGTACTGATCGGCTGGAATCGCTGGCGTCCGTGGCGGACGGTGCCGGTAGTGCCAGCCGCAATTCTCGCGGCGTTGGTCGGAGTCGTGGTCAGCATGCTCCTCCCCACGCTGTCGCCATCGCTCGCCCTGGACAGTTCTCATCTGGTGCACTTGCCGTCATCACTCAGTTCGACTGAGTGGCGCGAGTTGCTCCGTGGTCCCGACTGGTCGGCGCTGATGCGGCGCGAAACTTGGGGGTTGGCGCTCACCTTGGCGCTTGTTGCGAGTCTGGAAACGCTGCTGAGTCTGGAAGCCAGCGACCAGCTCGACCCACAAAAGCGACCGTCAGATCCGAATCGGGAGTTGCTCGCGCAGGGTGCCGGCAATCTCGTCGCCGGACTGGTCGGCGGCTTGCCGATCAGTGGCGTCATCGTCCGGAGTGCGGCCAACATCGACGCGGGTGCCGTGACGCGACGGTCGACGGTGCTGCATGGTGTCCTGCTGCTGATTGCGGTCCTGACATTGCCGCTCGTGCTGAACCTGGTGCCGCTTTCCGTGGTCGCGGCGATCCTCCTCTTTACCGGCTTCAAGCTGGCCTCGCCCTCAGTGTTGCGGACGCTCTGGAACGCCGGGCGTGCGCAGTTCATTCCATTTGCAGTGACGCTGGTGGCGATCGTGCTCACGGATCTGCTGATCGGTGTCACCATCGGGTTTGGCGTTGCCGTGTTCTTTATCCTCAGCGAACATCTCCGCCAACCGGCACTGCGTCAGGTGAGCGGACACGGTGCTGTGCTCACGCGGTTCGAGCTGCCTGATCAAGCGACGTTCCTGAACAAGGCGAACCTCGAACGCACCCTCGATGCGCTGCCGGCCGGCAGCCGTGTCGAGATCGATGGCCGTCACACGATGCGGTTCGATCTGGACGTGCTGCAACAGCTTCACGAGTTCACCGAGACCGCGCGTCGGCGCGATATCGACTACCGACTGGTCGGCATTCCGGCTACGGTCGCCTCCCCGCTTCACACCTTCTGACGATGCAAAACTATCTCGATCTCTTCCGGCAAAATCGTGCGTGGGCCGAGCGTATCCGCGAGACAGATCCCTCCTACTTTGAACGCCGAGCGGCGAGTCAGGAGCCGCACTTTTTCATGATCGGCTGCTGCGACTCGCGAGTGCCGACCGAAGTGCTGACAGGGGCCAAGCCCGGAGAAATCTTCACGCATCGGAATATCGCCAATCAGGCTGACCCGACCGACATGAACATGCTCTCGGCGCTCGAGTATGCCGTGCAGGTTCTCGATGTGCGGCACGTGGTGGTGTGCGGTCACTACAATTGCGGCGGTGTGAAGGCGGCCATGAGTCCGCCCGGCCGAATGCTCGTGGACCATTGGCTTCAGGTCGTGCGCGACGTGCAGTTGCGCCATTTGACAGAACTCGATGCACTCCCCACCGAGCAGCAGCAATTCAGTCGTTTGGTCGAACTCAACGTGCTCGAGCAGGTGTTTCAGTTGTCCCGCACACCGATCGTCCGGAATTCATGGCTCAAAGGCCGGCGTCCGATCCTGCACGGTATCGTGTACGACGTGAACGACGGACTGTTGAAGGAAGTCGTGTCGGGTGTCGACGGCGAAGATCGTGCGCTTGAACTCCGTGCGACGGTGGCGCGGGAGATCGTGACGGTACCGCCAACGCTGCACAAGGCCGACGCGATCTGAATCGGACGGAGCGGCAAATGCAAACGGGGGCGCCACACTGTGGCGCCCCCGTTTGTCTGTCACGTCAAGCCGCTGGGCTTAGTACATGCCGCCCATGCCGCCGCCGGGGCCGCCATGGCCGCCGCCTGCGGGTGCCTTGTCTTCCTTCTTCTCGACGATCAGCGCTTCGGTCGTGAGGAGGAGGCCCGCGATGGACGCCGCGTTCTGCAGCGCCGTGCGGGTGACCTTCGTCGGATCGATGACGCCGGCCTGCACGAGATCTTCGTACACGTCCGTCAACGCGTTGTAGCCGAAGTTCTTCTCCTTCGCGGTGCGGATCTTCTCGACGACGATTGAGCCTTCACCACCGGCATTCTGCACGATCATGCGGAGCGGCTCTTCAATCGCGCGACGCACGATATCGACACCGATCTGCTCGTCGCGCTCGGCGACCTTGACGTCCTTAAGTGCATGCTGCGCGCGAATCAACGCCACGCCGCCGCCCGGGACGATGCCTTCTTCGACGGCGGCACGCGTGGCGTGCAGCGCATCTTCGACGCGCGCCTTCTTTTCCTTCATTTCCGCTTCGGTCGCGGCGCCGACGTTGATGACGGCCACACCACCGGCCAGCTTCGCCAGACGCTCCTGGAGCTTCTCACGATCGTAGTCGGAGGTGGACTTGTCGATCGCCGAGCGGATTTCCTTCACGCGGCCTTCGATGTCCTTTCCTTCACCGGCGCCGTCGATGATCGTCGTGTTGTCCTTGTCGATCACGATGCGCTTGGCCGAGCCGAGATCCGTGAGGACCGCGTTTTCGAGCTTGAAGCCGACTTCGTCGGAAATGACCTGTCCCTTCGTCAGCGTCGCGATGTCCTGCAGCATCGCCTTGCGGCGATCGCCAAAGCCCGGGGCCTTGACGGCGCAGATGCGCAGCGTGCCACGGAGCTTGTTCACGACGAGCGTCGCAAGGGCTTCGCCTTCGATGTCTTCGGCGATGATCAGGAGGGGCTTGCCGAGCTGGGCCACCTTCTCGAGGACCGGGAGCAGGTCCTTCATCGCGGAGATCTTCTTGTCGTGGATCAGGATCAGCGCGCCTTCGAGGACGGCTTCCATCTTCTCCGGATCGGTGACGAAGTACGGCGAGAGGTAGCCACGGTCAAACTGCATACCGTCGACCGTCTCCAGCGTCGTTTCGAGACCCTTGGCCTCTTCGACGGTGATGACGCCGTCCTTGCCGACCTTCTCCATCGCTTCCGCGATCAGATTGCCGATCTCGGGATCGTTGTTGGCCGAGATGGTGCCAACCTGCGCGATTTCCTTCTTGCCGCTCGTCGGCACGGAGATGCGCTTGAGCTCTTCGACGATACCCGCAACGGCCTTCTCGATGCCGCGCTTGAGCGCCATCGGGTTGGAGCCGGCGGTCACGTTCTTGAGGCCTTCACGGAAAATCGCCTGCGCCAACACGGTGGCCGTGGTGGTGCCGTCGCCCGCGAGATCAGAGGTCTTGGTCGCGACTTCCTTCACCATCTGCGCGCCCATGTTCTCGATCGGATCGGCGAGCTCGATTTCCTTCGCGACCGTCACACCGTCCTTGGTGACCGTCGGCGCGCCGAACTTCTTGTCGATGACGACGTTGCGGCCCTTGGGACCCAACGTGACCTTCACCGCTTCGGCGAGCTGGTCGACGCCGCGCTTGAGTGCCGCGCGCGCTTCGACGTTGAAATGCAGTTCTTTAGCAGCCATGGTTGCGTTCCGTTTTCGGTTGGTTCGACTTAGTTGATGATCGCGAGCACATCGGACTCGCGGAGGATGAGCAGCTGCTCACCTTCGATCGTCACCTCGGTGCCACTGTACTTTCCGTACAGCACCTTGTCGCCGACCTTCACGTCCATCGGCACGCGGGTTTCCTTCTCGAAGCGTCCCGGTCCAACGGCGACAACGGAGCCCTGCTGGGGCTTTTCCTTTGCCGTATCGGGGATGTAAAGCCCACCGCGCATCTGCTCGGTCTCTTCGAGCGGCTTGACGACGACGCGATCGGCGAGCGGCGCTACTTTCGCGGCACTCTGAGTGGCCATAAGTCCTGGTCTCCTGCGAATTGTCAGGGGATCGAACGAGTAAAGTTCGATGTTAGCACTCGACTGAGTTGAGTGCTAACGTGCCTCAATCGTAATCCGATACGACTCGCGCGTCAAGCGCGCGCCCGCACGTAGTGGTGCCAGCTAAGTCTCTGCAATACAACATCTTACGACGCTTTTGTGCTGCCGAATCGACGGACAATTGCGCTGACATGACAGGAACGCGCAGCGGGTGCTGCCACAATGGCGCATTCCGCGCTTGAGCCTGCCAGCGGCACGCATGACCGCGTGACACGTTGACATGGCAACCCGGAGCACCCGGTCGACACACCGCTGGCGGACCGCTTAGCGCGTCAGATGCTCGTGAGCGAGGCGCACGCCGTGCAACGTCAACGCGGGCTCCACCCGTGCGAACGATTGGCACAGCCCCGACAGCGCGCCGGAAAATCCACCCGTGGCGATCACCAGCGGTGTGCTCGATCCTGGCCACTCCGACACGAGTCGGCGCACGACGCCATCGATAGCCTCTGCCGCTCCAAACCAGATGCCGGCACGCAAACAGTCGGTCGTGTTTGTGCCCATCGCATGTCCGGGCGCCGTGAACTGGGAGAGCGAAAGCTGCGCGGTGTTTGCCAGCAGTGACGTTGCCGCGGTGAGGACACCCGGCATGATCACGCCGCCGAGAAAGACACCGGTGCCCGTGACGCAGTCGAGTGTCGTGGCCGTCCCCGCATCCACACAAATGGCATCGACGCCAAACAGCTGGTGCGCGGCCAGGGTGTTCAGCAGACGGTCGATGCCTACCGCCGACGGCTGTTCAACAGCAACCTCCAGCGGCAGCGCGGAGTGCGCCGTCACCAGCAGCGGCGCTTGGCCAAACGCCAGTTCGCACGATTGTACGATCGGTTCCACGGCCGCCGGCACCACGGACGCGATCGCCACTGCCGTCACGTCGGACGCCGCGAGTGCGGCGTGATGAAGCGTGTGCATCAGCCACGCGCGCGTTTCCATGACGGACCGCTGACTGAGCGTGGGGAGCCGCCAGTGTCCGACAAGACGTGCCTCGTCGAAGAGTCCGACCGTTGTTTCGCTGTTGCCCACGTCAAACACCAGCAGCATGTCCGACTAACTCCCGTGAGGTGCGAGCCGGACGGAGCCGGTCTGCGCGCGCTGCGGGGCGCTCCCGGGCGTCATCACCACCAGCAGCGCACCGTCGCTGCTTATCCCCGTCACCACGCCAGCCAACGGTGCCTCGATCCGCTGACCGCGGAGACGATCGCGGTCATGCCACGCCTGGCATTCGGCGGCGGAGAGAGGGCCGCGCCGCGCGGATGCGTCGCGCACGCGAGGAATCAGGGCGGTCAAGACATCGTCGCGCGACACGTGCGGCGCCAGCGCGGCCGCGTTGGGCATATCCGCTGGCACGCGCAGATTGATGCCCATGCCGATCGCGGCCCAGTCCAGCGCCGCGTCTCGCCAACGTGCCTCGACGAGAATGCCAGCAAGTTTGCCATCGCCGACGAAGACGTCGTTTGGCCATTTGAGCGTGATTGGCGCCGCTGCAAAGGGTTCGAGCGCCTCCGCCAAGGCGAGTCCGAGTCGCAGGGAGAGCACGCCAACGGCGGCTCGATCCGTCGGGCGCTCAATGAGCGTCATCCAGATGCCCGCGCCGGCCTCGGAACTCCACGCATGTCCCCCGCGTCCGCGCCCCGCATCCTGGCGATCGGCCAGCACCAGCACACCGCCAGGCGCGCCGTCAGCCGCCAGCGAGTGCGCGACATCCATCGTGGAGCCCACCACGTGATGATGCACGAGCTGCGAGAGCCCCAACGAATCCGCCGTGACGCCGAGCGTGTCGAGCGTGCTCATGGGGCGAGTCAATCCCGTCGCGTCAGCTGCGCAGCGCCAACGTGACAAACACAGCGGCGGCCAGGATCAGGCGATACACGGCGAACACGCCGAAACTGTGCTTGCTCACATAGCGCAGCAGGACCGTGATGGACAACCAACTGCTCACGGCGGCGGCGGCGATGCCAGCAACCAGGGGGAGTGATAGCCCTTCCGACCGCAACGCATCCGGCACTTTGAGAATCACGGCAGCGAACGTGATGGGCATGCTCAGAAGAAAACTGAATCGCGCCGCGCTGGGCCGATCGAGATGCAACGCGCGACCGGCGGTGATCGTCGAGCCCGAACGGGAGACGCCAGGAATCAAGGCGAGCACCTGCGCAAACCCGATAATCACTGCATCCTTGAGCTGCATCTCATCGATGGCGCGCGCACGCACGCTGTAGCGATCGACGGCCCACAGCACCGCCCCCATGATCGCGAGCGCGCTGGCAATCAGGGTTGGTGAACGAAACGCCGTCTCCGCGTATTTCTCGAGCACCAGGCCGGCCACGCCGGCCGGGATGGTGGCCACGATCAGGTAGATCGTGCGTCGATCGTGAACCGTGGTCACCCGTCGTGTCCGCACGATGCGGAGCGCACTCAGCATCATCTCTATCCACTCGTGGCGGAAATACCACATGAGTGCGATGAGCGTACCAAGATGCAGCGCCACATCAAAGGCGAGTCCGGGATCTTCAAAATTCAGGAAGTACGGCGCCAGTGCGAGGTGCGCCGAGCTCGAGATCGGCAGCAGCTCGGCAAAACCCTGGACCAGCCCCAACAAAATGGCGTTGCCGAGTGTCATACGCGCCCGGCCGCGATGGTCTGCTCATAGAGCGCTTCGTACTGCGCCACCACCGCATCCTGCGAAAAGCGTCGACGCGCATCGGCGGCGGCCGCATCGCTCATACGTTGCCACGCGTCCGGATCCGACAGCAGTGCAATACCGGATGCCGCCATCGCGTCGACATCACCGACCGGATGGAGGAACCCCGTCACGCCTTCGGTCACCACCTCCGGCAACCCGCCCGCGTTTGCGCCGATGACCGGCACGCCACTCGCGAGGGCTTCGAGTGCACTCAGGCCAAACGATTCCTTGTCGCTGGTCAGCAGGAACAGATGCGCACCCGCCAGCAGCGGAGCGATCGCGTCGATCTTGCCGAGGAAGAGCACGTGTTCCGCCACACCAAGCTCGCGGGCCTCCGCTTCCGCCTCCACTCGCTCCGGCCCATCACCCACCATGACCAACATCGATGGCACGGCGGCGTTCACGCGGGCAAACACGCCGACGACATCACGCACCCGCTTCACGGGGCGGAAGTTGGAGATGTGCATCAGCACTTTGCGACCACCCACCACCTCCGTGGGCAGCGGAAACACGTGCCGCGCGCGGTCAAAGAGCTGCGGGTCGATGAAGTTGTGGATCACCTGCACATCGCAGCCGACACAGCCAAACGCGCGATACGTTTCGTCTCGCAAGTAGTCCGAGACGGCAGTGACGGCGTCGGACTTTTCGATCGAGAAGCGGGTGATCGTGAAGAACGAGCGCTCCTGACCCACGATGGTGATGTCGGTGCCGTGCAGCGTGGTCACGACGCGGACATCGCCAGCCCCCTCGCGCAGCATTTCACGTGCAATCCATGCGCTGGTGGCGTGCGGAATCGCGTAGTGGCAGTGCAGGACATCCAGCTGATGATCGCGCACCACCTCGTGCATCCGGACCGCAAGCGCCAGATCGTACGGCGGGTATTCGAACAGCGGATACCGGCCGACATCCACTTCGTGAAACCAGATGCGCGGCAAGAAATTCGGCAGCCGAAACGGTTGCTGATACGTGATGAAATGCACTTCGTGCCCGCGCGCGGCCAACGCGATGCCGAGTTCGGTCGCCACGGCGCCGGAGCCACCGTACGTGGGGTAACAGGTGATGCCAATCTTCATGACGTGCTCCGATCGCGTGATTCCCACCAGTGGTGCGCCTGCTGCACCACATCCGGCTGCGTGCTGTCGAGCAGCGTGACCGACGCCGGCGGCAATTGGTGTCGGTACCAGGTACGCTGCCGTTTGGCATACTGACGCGTTTCGACCGTGACCCGTTCCATCGCCTCGAACAGCGTGCAGGTTCCGCGCACATGTGCCACCATGGCCGCGTACCCACTGGCCTGCCATGCCGGCGCATCCGTCGGAACGGTCGCCAACAACGTGCGGACCTCATCGACCCACCCTTCGGCAACCATGGACTGCACCCGCGCCGCGATGCGCGCGGCCAGGGAGGGTCCTGGGTCGACGACAAGATAGCGGATGGGTGCGAAGGCCGGAGGCTTCGGTGTCGATCGTGCGTGCCACGTACTGAGAGGAACGCCGCTCAAGAGCGCGGTCTCCACCGCCCGCAGCTGTTGGGTGCGGCCAAGCGTCGAACGAGCTGGATCGAGTCGTGCACACCAACCCGCCAGCGTGTCGGCATCGAGCGTCGCGAGATGTCGGCCG
>JAGNMU010000558.1 GCA_017991005.1 Gemmatimonadaceae bacterium
CGCGCTGTTGACGTCGAGTTGGTGCGCACGATCGATTTCGGCATGTTTGCCTTTCTCGTGGTGCCGCTGCTCCAGGCGCTCAAGTGGGTGAACGGCTACGTCAGCAACTTCGGATGGTCGATCGTCGTGCTCACGGTGTTGATCAACGTCGTGCTCTTTCCGTTGCGCCATAAGTCGATGGTGTCGATGAAGAAGATGCAGTCGCTGCAGCCCAAAGTGAAGGCGATTCAGGATCGCTACGCGAAATACAAGGTCACCGACCCGGAACGCCAGAAGATGAACCAGGAAATGATGGCGCTCTACAAAGATAACGGCGTCAATCCGGCCAGCGGTTGCGTGCCGATGCTGCTGACGCTGCCGATTCTGTTTGCGTTCTACTCGCTGCTGGCGATGTCGATCGAACTGCGCCACGCGCCGTTCATCGGCTACATTCAGGATCTGTCCATGCCGGACAAATACTGGATCACGCCGCTGCTCATGGGCGCGACGATGTTCATTCAGCAGCGCATGATGCCGTCGACGGCCGACCCCATCCAGCAGAAGATGTTTCTCTTCATGCCGATCATCTTCACCTTCAGCTTCATCTGGGCGCCCGCCGGCCTGGTGTTGTACTGGCTGATGAGCAACCTCATGGCGATCCTTCAGCAGTACATCACCAACAACATGATCGGAGCCAAACGATGAGCGAACTCGACGAACGCGTCATCACCTTCCTGCAGGACGTGACCGGCGCGATGGGCTTGACCCTCGACGTGGCCACGGAAGAAACGCCGGATCACGTCCGGCTGAATCTGACGGGTGACGATGCCGATGTATTTCTGCGCCGCAACGGTGAGCCGCTCGATGCGCTGCAGGTGATTGTGAACACCGCCTTCCGCCGGGATGAGCGCGGCGATCGCCACTACGTGGTTGACGCCGTCGGCTTTCGCAAAGAGCAGGACGAAGTGCTGCGTAAGAAGGCACGCACCCTGGCTGAGAAGGTGCAGGCCTCTGGCGAGTCGGAAGAGTTGGGACCGCTCAACCCGTATGCGCGCCGCATCGTCCATCTCGCGGTGTCTGAGAATCCGGCCGTGAGCACCGAAAGCCTTGGCGACGACTTCATGAAGGTCGTCGTGATTTCCATCAAGCGGTAGGCACCTGTTCTCTACAGACGACACCATCGTCGCGATCGCAACGCCTTCGGGCCGGGGCGGTATCGGCGTGGTGCGCCTGTCGGGACCGTCGGCGGTGACCGTCGCCCGCGGCATCATCGATAGAACCGAATCGCTCGAGCCGCGCCATGCCACTGTGGCGCACGTGGTCGAGACGGTGCACGACCGCGTGCTGCGTGCCGTTGATGAAGTCGTGGTCACGTGGTTCGCGTCCCCCCATTCCTACACCGGCGAGGACGTCGTGGAGATCAGCGGCCACGGCAGTCCCGTGTTGCTCGAGCGCATCGTCGCGCTGTGCATTGATGCGGGCGCACGGCTGGCCGAGCCTGGCGAGTTTACGCTGCGCGCGTACCTGAATGGCCGGTTGGATCTTGTGCAAGCGGAAGCTGTCGGCGATCTGATCAATGCGGTGACGCCGGCTCAAGCCCGCGTCGCGATGGACCAACTCGACGGCACATTGACCGGCGCGATCAGGACGGTGGATGCCGTGCTGTTTTCGTTGATCGCGAAGTGCGAGGCCTCGCTTGATTTTCCGGAGGAAGGGTTTCATTTTGTCGAGCCGGGAGAGTTGGCCTCCGCTCTTGATCAGGTGATTCGCGGGTTGGACGACGTGTTGGCGACGTCGCGTCGTGGGCGTTTGATTCGTGAAGGCCGCGTGGTGGTGTTGGCTGGCCGGCCGAATACCGGGAAGTCGAGTCTCTTCAACGCGCTGCTCGGGCGCGGGCGCGCGATCGTCACCGAGGTGCCAGGCACCACGCGCGATCTGTTGTCTGAGCGTGTGGATTTCGGCGGCGTGCCGGTGACGCTGGTGGATACGGCCGGTATTCGCGCGTCTCACGATCCCATCGAGCGTGAGGGCGTGCGCCGCGCGCACGAGGCTCACGCGGCAGCCGAGTTGTTGTTGATTGTGCTTGATGGATCGGCAGCGATCACTGACGAGGATCGGCAGTTGATGGCGAGTTCGGCAACGTCGCTGCGGGTGATCGCTGTGAATAAGGCAGACTTGCCTCCCGCGTGGGATGTGGCGCTCGAGCCATGGGCGGCGGAGTGCCTCTCGACATCCGCGACGACCGGCGACGGGTTGGGCGCGTTGCGCGCGCGCGTGGTTGACGAGATGGGGGGCAGCGGTGAGCGCGAAGCCCCGGCGGTCACAAACATCCGTCACATCGAGCTGCTGCAGGCCGCGCGATCGAGCGTTGATCGAGCGCGGAGGGCGTTGGGTGACGGGGCCACCGAAGAGTTGTTGCTCGTGGATTTGCATGACGCGAGAGAGCGGCTCGAAGAAGTGACCGGCCGACGCGGCGCCGAGGATGTGCTGCGGCACATCTTCGCCACATTCTGTATTGGCAAATGAGCCACCTATCCGATTTCGACATCGTCGTGATTGGTGCGGGCCACGCAGGTTGTGAAGCGGCCTGGGCCGCTGCGCGCATGGGGGCGCGCGTGGGGATTTGCACGTTGTCGCCAGAAACCGTGGCGCTGATGCCATGCAATCCGGCGATCGGTGGAACGGCAAAGGGGCATCTCGTTCGAGAGATCGACGCGCTCGGCGGGTTGATGGGCTTGGCGATTGATGCGACGGGCATCCAGTTCAAGCTGCTCAATCGCAGCCGCGGACCTGCAGTGTGGTCGCCGCGGGCGCAAGCTGACAAGCGGCGGTACGGTGCCTGGATTCGTGAGCGGCTGTCGGCCGAGCGGAATATCAGTTGGTTGTTCAGACGCGCGGGCGCGATTCAGGTGGATGGCGGCGAGGTGACTGGTCTCGAGTTCGAGGACGGGGGCTCGGTTTCGTGTCGCGCGCTGGTGATCACGACGGGCACTTTTCTCAACGGGCTCGTGCATGTGGGCGATGAGCGCCATCCAGCCGGGCGGGCGGGTGAGCC
>JAGNMU010000559.1 GCA_017991005.1 Gemmatimonadaceae bacterium
ATGGACTGCCACGGGACACCAACGGCCGCCATACGATGGACGGCACCAGCTCCGCAGTCGAGCAGCAGGGTGATGCTCCCGGCCCGCAAGAGATGCGCCGCGGCGGAGCGCGTTGGGTGCGGGGCGGCGGTGCCGGTACCGATGGTGGTGAGGTGCATGGATTGAGCGGCTGGGTGTTGGTGGAGGACAATGGGAGGGAGGGACAGCGCCAGGGGTCAGGGAGCAGCATTCGCCCTCGATTCTTCCTGCGTCCTGCCCCCTGGCGCTGTTCCTCCCTCCCTTTGTCCTTCGCCCGATATCGCGGTTTCCGGGCGCCGCGTCGAATCACTGCGTGTTCTCACCGCCCCACAAACATCATCCGCCGAAACGTCGGCGCATTCCTCCCCGACTGAAAACGCAGCAGGTACACGCCGGCCGCCACCGTGCGCCCGTCGGTGCCGGTTCCATCCCAGACAAATCGGTTATCGCAGCTGCTGCCCGTGCCGGGGAGTCCCTGTCCGTACCGCCCGGGGAGAAAATCGCGCTGTCCGTCCGGGCCGGGAATCAGGGTGCGCACCAGATTGCCGCGCAGATCCGTCACGTCGAGCGTGATGCGGGCTCCAGGCGGCGCGACGTCAAACCAGATACAGGTGGCAAACGCCGCGGGCGACGGAAACGGGTTGGGGAAATTCTGATAGAGCAGTGTCTTGGCTGGCAGCGCCGGATCTCTGACGGAAAACGTACCCAGACTGTTCGCCGTGACGCTCTCCACCCCGCGCAGCGAGGCGCGCACGCTCCAGCGGTACGACGTATTCGTCTGGAGGTCGGCGATGGCCCGCCAGGTCGTGTCGACGGGGATCGTGGCACCTTGCACGGGGCGCCCCACCGTTGTGATCTGCAGTTCGTACGTCCACGTGCCGGCGAGCGGCGAGACGCTGGGGCTGCGCCAGACAAACAGCGGACGACGGGTGTCCACGACATCGCCGGCCACGGAGTTGGGATCGAGCAGTGCCACCCACGCCGGCACCGTGCGCGGACCGGCAACCGGCGAATCGACCAACGGCAGCGAGGCGCTTTGCGCGCGGGCGCGCCAGTACACCTTCGTTTCACCTGGCAGTGCGCGTGTGGTCTGCACCTGAACGACCGTATCGCTGGTCACCAGCGTCGTGTCGATCACCAGGCCGGTCGAGAAATCGGCCGACGTGGACACCTGCACCATGACGGTGAGTGGACGCGTCGTGCCCGCGCCAAGTACGCGCACGGTAAATGCCGGGGTGACTGTCGTCAGCGTGAGTCCGGGAGGGCCCTGAATACTGACGGACTGTGCATGCAGCGTGTACACGAGACCCGGCGCCACAGTCAGCGTCACGAACGCAACTGTGGCGAGAACGGCGACCCGGCTCAACCGGGAAGCGATCGCGCGACCGAGGGCGCGTGGTCGCGTCAACGCCTTCCGGTAGATCGACATCACGCCGGGGCGTTCTCCGGCTCGGTTTCCGGCTCGCTGTTGGTGCTGTCGTTGGGTTCGTCGGATGTGGCGTCGAGCGCATCGAGCGGTAGTTCGTCCGCATCATCGACCGGCGCGGGCTCGATGTCCGGTTCGGCCGGCGCCGCATCGGTCCCGTTGTCGTCGATGGCAGCTCCACCGCGGAGCCGCACACTCACGATCGACGACACGCCCGGCTCCTGCATCGTCACACCGTACACCGCATCGGCGGCTTCGGTGGTGGTGCGCGGATTGTGCGTGATGACGATGAACTGCGTGCGTGACTTGAACTGATTCAGCATCTTCACGAACCGACCGATGTTCTGGTCGTCGAGTGGCGCGTCCACTTCGTCCAGCAGACAGAACGGGCTGGGCTTGGTGAGGAAGATGCCGAAGAGCAGCGACAGCGCGACGAGGGCACGTTCTCCGCTCGAGAGCAGGTGAATGCGCTGGGTCTTCTTGCCGCGGGGCGACGCGTGAATCTCGATATCGCAATCGAGCGGCGCGTCGGGGTTCTCAAGCCGCAGATCGCACTCCCCGCCGCCAAAGAGCGTGAGAAAGATCTGGCGGAAGTTCTCGCGTACCTGTGAGAACGTGGCCAGAAACAGTTCGCGCGCCGTGCTGTCGATTTCGCGAATGGCCTGATGCAGCGACTGCTTGGCGGCCACAAGGTCGTTGCGCTGACCCGTCAGGAACTCCAGACGGCGTTGTTCTTCTTCGTGTTCTTCGATGGCCAGTGGGTTGACCGGGCCGAGCTCGTCGAGCGACTCGCGAAGCTGCGCCGCTTCCGACCGCAGCAGATCCGTTTCGAGATCAAGCTCCTCGAATCCGTTCAGCAGATCTTCCAGCGACCGGCGCCACTCGGTTTCCAACCGCTGACGAATGGCTTCGCGGCGGCCCGACAATTCCGTATGACGCAGTTGCGCCCCATGGAGTTGTTCGCCGAGGATGGTGCTCGTCCGACGGGCCTCGTCCAACTGTGCTTCGGCCGCATCGAGTGCCACCGTTGCGGCAGCCACGGCGCGTTCCGCATCGGCCAGCCGGCCATCCGCGTCGGACTGTGACTGCTGTTCCGTCTCCAACGCCGTTCGCCATCCGCCAAGCTGCTCCGCCAGATTCTGGTCGGCTTCCGACAGCGACGACAGTTCGTTGGCCAGCGATTCCATGCGTGCTGCGGCCGTGGAATCTTCTTCGAGCAAACGCTTTTCGCGGTCGATGGCGACGGACAGACGCGCCTGCGCCTGTGCCTGCGCCACCTGCCACGTGGCGCGCGCTTCACGTGACTGCTCCTGCTCACGTTCCGCTTCGCTCATCTCGGTGCGTGCTTCGGCGATTTGCGCGTCGGCTTCACCGGCCCGCGCGCCCATCGCTTCGGCCTGCGCCGCCAGCTGCGTCGCACGCGCGTCGAGTTCGGTCAAGCGCGACACCAACCGTTCGGCCAACGCACTCGACTGCTGCAACTCACGTTCGGCGCGCTCGCGTCGACGGCCCACTTCCTTGTGCAATTCATCCGCGCGACGCGCTTCCTGCTGCGCACGGTTGGAGGCTTCCACCGC
>JAGNMU010000111.1 GCA_017991005.1 Gemmatimonadaceae bacterium
CACGCAGCTGGCGCACCCGTTCGCGGGTGACACCCAGCATGCTGCCGATCTCTTCGAGCGTATGCTCACGGCCACCCTCGAGACCGAAATACAGGCGCAGCACCTTGGCGTCACGCGGTGGCAACGTCGACAGGGCCTGTTCGATTTCGTCGGTGAGGAAACGATTCATCGCTTCCTCTTCGGTGTCCGGCATTTCGTCGGCCACGAATCGCTCGATCAGCGACCGATCGCCATCCGGATCCATCGGCGCATCGAGTCGCACATCACCCGTGTTCAGTGCGGCGAGCGACTGCACGACGTCGACCGACAAACCGGTCACCTGCGCGAGTTCTTCGGGCGACGGTTCACGGCGCAACTTCTGCCGCAGAATTTCCGACGCCTTGATGATACGCGACAGATCGGCGGTACGATTGAGCGGCACGCGCACCGTGCGGCCCTGACGCGCGAGCGACGACAGGATGGCTTGACGAATCCACCACACCGCGTACGAGATGAATTTGACGCCCTGATCGGGGTCGAACTTTCGCGCGGCGGTGAGCAAACCGACGTTGCCTTCGCCGATCAGATCGATGAGCGGCAGCCCACGATTCTGATATTTCTTGGCGACGGAAATGACGAAGCGGAGGTTGCGCTTGACGAGTTCCTGCAGCGCGTCCTGATCACCGGCGCGAATCTTCTTGGCCAGTTCGATTTCCTCGGCCCCCTTGAGCAGCGGATACGTGCTGACCTCGTAGAGGTACTGGTCGAGGATGTCGCGTTCCGGCTCGGAGGGCGCGATTCCGGCGGGGGCCGCACGACGGCGCTTCCGCTTGACGTCAGTCATGAGTTTCTATGATCCTCGGGACGGTACATCGTCCGCGTACAAGTAACAGGGGGAAGCTTCGGGCACGCTCGGCGCGTAATTCCCCAGCGCCGGGGAGCCATGCAAGATTACGCCACCAAACGAAAACCGCTAGCCCGCGAAGTCGTCTTCTGCTTGACGACGGACATACACCCGACTAGACTGCGCGGTTCCTGACGCCCTCGCTGGCGGACCCGAGGTACCGGGTCTCCCTGGCGGGGGCGTTGCGCCCGGGGGCGTAGCTCAGTTGGGAGAGCGCTTGAATGGCATTCAAGAGGTCAGGGGTTCGATTCCCCTCGTCTCCATCCCGGTGCAGCTCCCCTGACGGGTTACAGGTGTAACTCGTTCAGGTTCTCTCCGGTTCCGGCCGCAGCTGGTCGGGCAGGTGTTTTGCGGGAATAGCTCAGTTGGTAGAGCACAACCTTGCCAAGGTTGGGGTCGCGGGTTCGAGTCCCGTTTCCCGCTCTGGACAGCAGTCTGCGGGTGTTGGTCAGCGATGTCACCACCGTGCACGCGGTGGGTGCGGTTCGGGTCGTTAGCTCAGTTGGTTAGAGCGCCACGTTGACATCGTGGAGGTCACAAGTTCGAGTCTTGTACGACCCATCGAACACCGACGGTGCGCCCTTCTGGGGCGGGGCGGCGGGCAGGAAAGCGAAGGCGGAGGAGTTCGGGCGGGCGGTAGCGTCTGCTCTCTTCTCCGACTACGTTGCGAGTCCGCAGTTGCAGGGCTGCCGGCAACGGCAGAGTGGTCACAGGCGCCTATAGCTCAATTGGATAGAGCATCTGACTACGGATCAGAAGGTTGGAGGTTCGAGTCCTTCTAGGCGCGTAGCGGTTTGAAAGCTGTGGGACGGTGGTTTACTCGAGTCAAACGGGGCGTAGCTTAGCCCGGTAGAGCGCGTGCTTCGGGAGCACGAGGTCGCAGGTTCGAATCCTGTCGCCCCGACTGACAAAAATGAAAACCCCGTAACGAGTCCGCTCGTTACGGGGTTTTTCGTTGTGTCCCACCTTCTGCCTCAGGCCGCCTTTCGCGTCGCCTTCCGTGCCGACTTGCGCTCGTATTGAGCCGCATCGGCCGCGCGAAGCAGGTCGTCGATTTCGATGGGCTCGTGTGGTGCGGCAAAGGCCACCCCCAGGCTCACCCCCAGAACCCACGCCTGTGCGGGGTCATGCGCACGCGCCGCGTTGTGCGCCTGCACCGACGCATCGAGTCGCGCCAGCACCCGGCCGATCTCCTCCTCGCCCACATCACACGCCAGCACGGTGAATTCGTCGCCGCCCAGCCGGGCAATGAGGTCCGACGAGCGAAACGTGTGCGACAAGAGCTGCGCGATTTCCTGGAGCGCGAGGTCACCGGTCGGATGCCCGAATCGATCGTTGATCAGCTTGAACGAATCGAGATCGCCATACAGCAACGCGCAGGAGCGTCCGCGTGCCGAGGCGTCGCGCAATACGCCATCGGCCGCCTGCAGGAACCCGCGGCGATTGAGCAGCCCCGTCAACTCATCGCGCGTCGACAGGAACTTGAGCCGGTCTTCCGCCGCCCGACGTTCGGAAATATCCCGCACCACGGCCACGACGCCGCCCTGCGGCAGCAACGTGAGCGACACGTCCTGCGGGAAGTGCTCGGTGCCGCTGCGGCGCGCACGCACTTCGCCGTGCCAAAACCCGAGCGACTTGAGATCGGTGCGCATCGCATGCGTGAGCAACTCGGCTTCGCTCGAGTCGTACAGGCCAAGCCACGGCTGATTGAGCAACTGCGCCGCCGTGGCCCCCGCCTGCCGCGCGAAGGCGTGATTGACGAACTCCAGTGTCCCGCCGACATCCAGAATGGCAACACCATCGGCGGCGACTTCGAGCGCGGCGGCCATCGTTTGCCGCTCACGATCAGCCGCACGGCGCGCCGTCACATCGCGTGACAAGCCGACAAAACCCGTCAGCCCACCGCCCGTATCGTGCAACGGCGTGATCGACACCTCCACCCAATACGGCGACCCGTTGCGACGGTAGTTGAGCAGTTCTCCGTGATACGCCACTTCCTGATGAATCGCGGCGCGCATGCGCGACACGGCGTCGGCCGACGTATGAGCCCCCTGCAACAACGCGCCCGGCGACTGGCCCTGCACCTCCGCCGCCGCATACCCGGTCAACTGCTCGAACGCGTGGTTCACCCACGTGATCCGCGCCGACGCGTCCGTCATGACCACGGCGTATTCACTCTGCCGCACCACCACGGAGAGCCGTTCCATCTCGCGGTGCAGCGCACGTTGCGACGAAATGTCGGCGATGGTGGCGACGGCCCCCGGACGATCATCGAGATCGTCGCGATCATCCACGTACATCGGCTGCGCATTGACGGAGAGCTCCCGATGCTGCCCATCACGCGCCACGATGCGCACAATCTGTCCGGTGGTCCGCTCGCCATGCAGACGCGCACGCGCGATCGGATCGGTATCCGCGTCGAGCGGCGTGCCGTCTTCCGCGCTCGCGGCGAGCTGCGGATTCTGCAGCCCCTGCGCGGCGGAACTGTCGTCGGTCAGGCCCAGCAGCTGCGCGGCGCTTTCGTTCCACGCGATGATTTCGCCATGGCGATTCTGCACAAGGACGCCTTCGGAGAGCGCGTCGATGATGGACCGGTGGAGCGCCTCACGCACCGCCAACGCTTCGCGCAGTCGGCGCTCTTCGCTGATGTCGCGGCCAATCACCACAAACACTTCGGGGCATTCGAAACGATCGCGCTGCGCAATCACGGTGATATGCGTGGGTGAGAGTTCGCCGTTTCGCTGGCGGATATCCAGCTCCCCCTGCCAGACCCCGCGCTCCATCACAATGGGCAGCACGTCAAAGCGCATGATGCGCGCGGCGTCGCGGGAGAGATACCGCAGCAGCGCCAGTCCACGATGCAGCGACACGCCGTGCAACGCCGACATCGCGGCCGGATTCTGATACAGCAGGGTGCCGTCGATGCCGACCATCAGCACCAGATCGGGCGTCGCCTCCAGCGTCAGCGCAAACCGCGACATCGTCGCCGAACGCTCCGCGAGCGCCTCGCGCTGTTCGATCAATTCCTTGCGGGTGAGCGACCAGTCGCGGCGTTGTTCCTCGAGACTGCCATTCTCCGCGGTAAGCTCGCGCACATCGGCCTTGAGGGTCACCAACTGCGCACGCAATGCGTCGTGTTCGCGACGGTCGTCGGCCGACGCAACCAGCCGCGCGTCGAGTGCCCTCGCGAGGCGTTGGCGGGCATGCATCAGGGCGACGATCACGACCATCGCGGGAATGGCCACCGCCAGTACCAGACCGGCGGCACGCCAGACCAGCGAGAGGTCGGCGCGGAAGGCCACGATCGCAAGACTCAGCGACACCACACTGGCAATGGAACCACTCACCCGATGCGCTCGAAGAAGCTCACCGTCACGGGGCGCACGACCATCATCGGTCGACTGCTCAGACATCGGGAAAAAACGCTTGGGGAAGGCGTCTGCGGCGACGCAGGGCCTTACAGCGTGCGGCGTCGCACGTCCCCACGGGTATCGGCCCCTCGCGGCCGAATCTGAAGGGGCAGCCGCAGCCCGCGTGACGCTCCGATGCACAGCGGCCCGCCGCACCAGGAGTGCAGCGGGCCGCCGGACCGCCGGATGACGCCGTGTGTCGGCGACGTTATGGCCGAGCCGGTCCCATGATATTCCGCGTGAACAGCGCGATCACAATCGCGATCACCGCGATATGTCCAATCGGGCCGATCGCGAAAATCACCTGAAAGACCAGCGAGATCAGCATCAGCGGCAGCTTGATGATCGGCAGCAGCCAGTCGGCGTTGACCGGATAGTCGAAGAACGGCATGAAGGAGCCTCTCAGAGGGACAGGACGAACCGAGCGCAGCCGAAGTGTAGCAAGCGCCGGTCAGCCCCGGAAGCGCTGGAGGTACTGGAGTTCATCCTCGTCGCTCCGAATGGTATAGATCGCCCCGCCGGTCCCGAACCCGACGATCCGGGTCCGCTTGGGCAGTGCCACGGTGCCAGTCAGTTTGCCGGCCGGTGAGAACACGTCGTACTTGGGGATCTCATCCTTACCGGTCCGGGACCGCGCCACCCAGATCTCGCCGGTAGGCGACGCCAGTGCGCCGGTGAAGGCGGGCTTGACCGCTGGCCACTCAGCGGGCTCTTCGAACTTGGGTGCAGTCGTTCCCGTGGTGATGCGGCCGTTGTCATTCGTGCGCGAGATCGCAATTGGCGCGTTGGCACGCTGCGATTCGCGATACTCCTGCTTTTCTGCCTCGCCGACGCGAACCGGCGTGTACGGCACCGGGGCACCGCGCACCACCTGGCGCGACGGCGCGATCAGGTCGACGTGATAGTCCTTGACGCGCACGACCGCGACCGTCCCGTTGGGGAGTACCGCCCACACGTCGCGCGCCGCAAACGGGGCACGACTGCCAATACGCACGTTCACATTCTGATTGCCGCCGCTGTTGCTGGTCTGAATCGACGCCGAGTTCTTGGGCAGCTGCACAAAGGCGAGGGTGTCGTAGCGGTGGGTCTTGCGATCATACCGCATGACCGGCGCGGAGTCGGCGGCGACGGGGCCGTTCGGGCCAAACGAAATCGGAGACCCTTCGAAGTACAGGCGGCCCAGTGCGTCGACGGCCCTCGGCGACATCAGTGTTTGAATGCCACCGGCGCGGATCACCGGCCCGCCAGACGCGGGTGCCGGCGGCGGGGGCGGCGCCCCGTCTTCCAGCCGAAACGTCGCACCCGGTTTGCCATCGGGGAGCACCGTCAGGTACCGGGAGTTGATGGGATCGAACACAATGCTGGTGTCGCCGGGCAGGCCCACCATCTGCATCGGCAGTCCGTATTCGCCCGGTCCTGATCCCTCGCGTCCGACTTTGGTGCCTTTTTGTGCCTTCAAATCCACCAGTTGCACCACCTTGTCCTTGGTGTCGGCGATCAGCACGCGACCGTCGCGCAATTCGCGAATCGCGGCCACGGTGGAGAACGGTTCTGCGAACTCCACCTCGGGCTTGGCGAGTGTCTTCGTAACGGTTTGTGCGCCAAGGATCGACGGCAGCAGGCAGAGCAGTGTCGGCGCAAGCGGCCGCATCAACGACAAGGATTCACGCATGAGGGAAGGCAGTACAGGTGGGAGTGCGACGGCGCGACAGCAACGGTGGGACCGGAAGATTGGTCAATCTCACGCCGGTAAGGGTTTCCTGCGCGACCGTTTGACGCGCCGCCCCACCAACAGCAAGGGCATGACAAACATCGCGCCCACGGTGCCGGCGACCGTGCCGCCCGCAGTGGCGAGTGCGATCGCCCCAAACAGGCTGTCCGCCTCGGTGCCGACCGAGAGCGGCACCAACGAGGCCAGCGAGGCCAAGGTGATCAACACAATCATCCCGCCGCGATCGACCGCCGCCCGCAGCACCATGCCGGCATCGAGCCGGAGATCACTGCCGGCATCTCGCCGCGCGCGACGACGCACGAGCGCGGCGTCGACCAACAGAATGCTTTGGTGCACCGCCAGACCGACCACCAGAATCACCCCCACGGCCGCCTCGCGCGTGAAGGCCACCTTGAAGGCCCAGAACGCGGCCGCCACACCCGACAGCGCCAGCGGCAAACTGAGAAACACCATCGCCGCGCCCCACACCGAATCGAACACCAGCGCCACCGTGAGCACCACGAGCGTGATACCAACCGCAAAGACCAGCCACAACCCCTGCTCGCTGTTGTCCCGGTCGAACGGCGATCCATCGGTGAGATCGATGATGCTGTATCCCGCTGGCGCGGACAGCGACGCCATGAACGCCGTGTGCGTGCGGCGTGCCAATTTGGTGGGGCCGCGAAAGTCGTAGCTCACCTGACGGATGTACTGCTGATCCTCGCGGCGAATCGTACCGAGTGCTTCGCGTGCGTCCACCCAGGCCACGTCGCCGATGCGGACGGGTGCGCCGTTGCCGGTGGGAATGATCGCGTCCTGCAATTCGTCGAGTGATCGCTCACGGGCACCCGTGGCCTTGAGCGTCACGGGCAGTTCATCACCACCGATCTCCACCAACTGCCGCCCAACGGGGCCACGGATCTCGCGGCTCACCGACTGTGCCAACTGCGCGGCCGTGATCCCGTAACGCGCCAGTGAAGGACGATCCGGTTCGAGCGTCACCTGCGAGCCGCGATCACCGCCAAAATACGAGCCCGAGGTAATGCGCACTTCGCGCACGCGGGTGATTCGCTCCAATCGCGTTTTGAGGTCTTCCGCAATGCGCGCCACGCCGTCGTACGAATACCCTTGCACGTTCATGCGGAACGACGCGAAACTGCCGCCGCCACCGCCCGACGAAAATCCCGGCCCGTCACCGTATACGCCCACCGAGGCGCCGCCCACCAGCACGGCGCGCTGCGTGAGCGACTCCTGCATCTCGAGCGGCACCGCCGTCAGTCCACCCTCGCGTGTGAAGAGCACCTGCATCTGCGCCTGGGTGCCGCTGTAGGCGAGTGTGCGCACCTGCTCCACCTCGGGACGTCCGACCACAATCGATTCGAACTCGCGCATCGCTTCGTCGACGCTGGTGGGCTCGGACCCGCGTGGAAAGTTGAGACTCACGGTGAGGGTGGTGCGCCGTTCGCCAAAACCCGAGAACGACGACCGCGGCACCTTTTTGATGAATCCCCAGGTGAGCACGGCCAGCACACCGACCGTGACCAGCAACGTCGCCGCACGCCAGCGCAGCATGCGGCCCAGCACTTTCACGTAGAGACGCTGTGCGCGTGACCGGCGCGCACGCCCGGCCATCGCCTTGGCACCGAGCGCCGGCACCATCAGCAGTGCCGTGAACAAACTCCAGCCCAGCGCAAACACAAACGCCGCCGCAAACGGTGCGAATGCACTGCGCGCGTTGCCCTGGAGATAGAGAAACGGGAACAGCACCACCGCCGTGGTGAGTGTGCTGCCCACCACGGCCGGCATGATACGTCCCGTGGCCGCCGCACGACCGTCGGCGGTGTCCGGCGCAGAACCCAACCGGTTCACCACAATCAACGCGTCCTGCACGAGAATGCCCACGCCCATGCCCAGTCCCGCAAGGGTGAGCAGATTGGCCGGTACGTCGAACACATAGAGCGTGAGTGCCGTGGCCGCGATCGCCACCGCTGTGCTGCCCATGACCAGCGCGACCGCGCGCCAGCGGCGCAGCAGGAGCGCCAGCACCACCATCACGGCCGCAAAGGCAATGGCTCCACGTTTCGTGAGATCATCGAGTTCGCGTGCGAGGTCGACACTCGCATCGTTGCCGACGCGCAGGCGCACACCCAACGGCAACCCGGGCCGCATCGCGTCAATTGTGGCGCGGAGTGCGGCGGCCGTTTTGATCGCATCGGCGCCGGCGTGGCGTGTAACCTCGATGGCCACGGCGGGTTCACCATCAATGCGAAAAAAGCGGCCACGGGCATCTTCTTCGGCGCGCACCGTCGCCAGATCACCCAAACGGAACACGCGACCCGCCGGACCGCGCACCGGGAGCGCTTCCAGATCCTCGAGGGCACCGGGCTGGTCGCGCAGCACCACACTACGCTCGGTGCTGCCTTCGCGTTTGACGCCCAGCGATTGCACGATACGGGCGTTGGTCAACGCATCGCTCAGCAGCGTGGGCGAAATGCCGATACGCCGCAGCAGCACGGGGTCGTACGTGACGGCGACGCCCAGATCACTGCCGCCCTGCACCGACACACTCGCCACACCCGGCACCGCGCTCAACCGCGGCTTGACGCGCTCATCGAGCAACTTCTGCAACGTGCCCGGTGTGTACGGGCCGAACACGGTCAGCGACAGCAGCGGTGGATCTTCCAATCCCTGCGGTACATAGTTGGCCACTGACGGCGGCGAGACGCCGGGCGGCAGTTCACTGCGCAGCAGTTCGAGTCGCTCGAGGATGGCCAGCCGGGTCATCTGCACATCGGCATTGGGCTCGAGATCGACGCGCAAGTTCGCCGATCCATCGCTCGAGGTACTGACCACACGTTTGACGCCGCGCACCCCTTGAATCGCCGCTTCGATCGGCGAGGTCAGATACGTCTCAATGACTTCGGGCGCCGCGCCGGTCCACCCCGCATTGACGGAAAGCTGTGGCAGCTCGACCGTGGTACGTGTCGCCAGCGGCAATCGCGAAAAGGCAATCGCCCCCGCAATGAGCAGGGCAATACACGCGGCCCACACCACAGCGGGCCGATGCGCGGCAAAACGAATCACCGTTCAGTCGCCCATGGCGGTCATCGGTATGGCTGCCGCCACACCACTGCGCGCCGCTCGCTGTTCGAGCCGACGTTCGAGCACGGCGTACGCCGTCGGCAGCAAGAAGAACGTGACGAGCAACGCGCTCACCGACCCCCCGATGATGCCGGCGGCCAGCGGCTGATAGAGCGCCCCACCACTGCCCCACCCGAACACCAGCGGCAACACGCCCGTCACGGTGGTGATCGACGTCATCGCGATGGCGCGCAATCGCTGCTGCCCGCCCAACAGAATCGCTTCGTCAATCGAATGCCCGGCCTCGCGGAATTTTCGGATGGCGTCGAGCTTGACCACGGCTTCGTTGTCGGCCATTCCGATCATCACCACGATGCCGATCATCGACACGGCGTTGAGCGACTGCCCCGTCATCCACAAGAAGATGATGGCACCAGCCCCAGCCAGCGGCACGGTGAGCATCACCACCAGCGGAATGGTGAAGCTGGCAAATTCGCCGGCCAACACGAGAAACATCAGCAACGCCGCCAGCACGGCCACCAGGGTGAGCTCGTCACTGGTGCGCTGACGTTCGGCGTCGGCGCCGCCCACCTGCCAGGTGACACCACTGGGCAACGTGATGGCATTCATGCGCGCCGTGACATCGTTGGTCGCCTTTGCCGTGCCGCCTTCTTCAACCAGCCCTTCCACAATCGTCACCGGTCGCTGGCCCACACGAATCACTTCGAGCGGCGCGCGTGTTTCGCGCACGTTCACCAGTTGCCCAAGCGGTACGCCGCGAATGGGAGTGAGCAGCGCGGTCTCCAACTGCTCATTGCGCAGGCCGGCGTAGCGCACCGTGATCGGCGTGCGTTTGTCGGTCTCTCGCAATTCGCTCGCACTCACGCCGCCCAGCGCGCCCGACAGTGCACTCGCTACCTGCAACGGCGCGATGCCACGCTCGGCGAGCCGGTCGCGCAGCAACGTCACTTCCACAATCGGCTGCGATTCGGCGTACGCATCGCGCACATCGCTCAGCGACGACAGGCCACGCAACGTGCGGCGCACGGTGTCGGCCCATCGCTGCGATTCGGCCATCGACGCCGCGGACAGTTCCACGCGCACCAGCCGACCTTCGCGCCCAATCAGCGAGCCAAATTCCGATTGTCCCGCCAGATCGATGGCCATCGCACCGCTCGCCAGATCAGGCAGCGCCGCCCGCAATCCCTGGGCAAACTCGGCCGCATCCGCACGCGCTGGCACGGGCACGATCAGTTGCGCGGCGGCACTCGATCCCGGATCGGCGCCGCCGAGAATTTCTTCGTCGGTCGCTTTGCCAACGCGGGCGTAAATCCCCGACGCGCCCAACGCCGTGGCCGCAGCCTCCACGCGCGCCACCTGCGACGCCGTGGCTTCAATGCTGGTGCCCTCGGGCAACTTGAGCTGCGCCACCAGCACACCTTCGTCGACGCGCGGCAGAATTTCCTTGGGCAGCGACCAGATGAGATACCCCGTGACGAGCACCAATCCGAGCGCCATCGCAAACACACTCTTCACGTTGCGCAGCGACCAGATCATGCCATGCTCGTACCACGCGCTCAGCGTGTCACCCCATCTATCGAGTGTTCGGCCGATTGCACCGGGCGCGGCTTGGGGTGTTGGCGGCAGCAGCGCACGTGTGCTCCGGCGGCGGCCGACGATCATCACCGGCATCAACGTGAGCGCGAGCAGCAGTGACGCAGCCACTGTAGTGACTACGCTCAGCGACAGATCGCGAAAGAGTGCGGCGGCCAACCCGCGCACAAAGATGATCGGACCAAACACCAGCACCGTGGTGAGTGTGCCGGCAAACAAGGGTGCCGCCACTTCGTCGGTGCCTTCGATGGCCGCCTGAATCAGCGGCATGCCTTCGTCGCGCCGTCGTCCCACCGATTCCGCCACCACGATGGCCGTGTCCACCAGCAGACCGGTCCCGAGCGCGAGACCGCCGAGTGACAAGACGTTGATGGAGACGTCCATCGCCTGCAAACCCACCAGTGCCACCAATACGGAGAGTGGCACCACCAAGCCGATGGCAAGCG
>JAGNMU010000560.1 GCA_017991005.1 Gemmatimonadaceae bacterium
ACCACTGCTCCTGACGCGCCTCCCCCTCGAGCCTGACGTCGACACGCGCCCATTTCGAGGCGCCGCGTAGCGACATGCTGCGCCCTCGCGGACCCACTCGGCGTCTCGCGCGCTTTCATCGAGGTCAACATGCGCTTGTCCATCGCGGTCCATTCGGCCGGGATCGTGTTCCGTTCCGTCGGGACGGTCCTTCTCTGCACAATCCTGCTTTCTGACGCCGCGCCGGCCCAAGTTGCGCCGCCGCGGGCGCCCGTCACCCTTCGACGACCTGGAGCGGCGACTGTCGATGCCCGTGCCGACTCGCTGCTCTTCCTGCACGCACTCTACGATCTCGTTGACCGCGCGAATCCGCGCGTTCGCGCTGCGTCTGAGCTGGCGCGGGCCGCCGCCGCTCGCGTGTCCGGTGTCACCAAGCCACCCGATCCCGAGCTACAGCTGGGCTTCATGAACTACAGCCTGCCGCGCCTCGCGCCTGACGCGACCCTTGGCATGCGACAGCTGCAGCTCATGCAGATGGTACCCATCCCGGGAAAGCTCGCTGCCGCCGGCGACGCGGCACGCGCGAGGGCGCAGGCTGCAGGCGCCCGAGCTACCGACATCCGCTGGGACGCTCGTGCTACAACGGCGATGGCGTTTTACGAGCGATGGTCTGCGAGCGAGCGCATCGAGATCGCACGCGCTACGCGTCGTCTGTTGGAGGACGCCGCTGCGGTGGCGACCGCCATGTACCGGGTGGGTGATGGGCGACAGTCGGATGTGCTTCGCGCGCGCGTCGAGATCGCGCGCATGGACGAGGAAATCATTCGTATGCAGGTGATGAACGAGTCGGCGCGAGCGAGGCTCGCGGCCGCAGTGGATTTGCCGGAATCCGCCGTTGACGGCACTCCCGTCCTCCCAGTTTTCCCGGACACGATCCCTCAGCGCTCCGATCTTCAACTCCTCGCGTTGCGAAACCGGTCCATGCTTGCGGCAGGAGCAGCAGATGTGCGTGCTGCTGTAGCCGATGAGCGTCTTGCGCGCCGCGAGCGTTGGCCAGACATGCTGGTGGGCGTGCAGTACGGCGAGCGCGGGATGGAGATGGGCACGGATCGGATGGGCAGCCTCATGGTGGGCGCGTCGCTTCCGATCTTTGCGCGGTCGCGGCAGCTGCCCATGCGCGTTGAAGCAGCTGCGATGCGAGCAATGTCCGAGGCAGAATTGCGGTCCATGCAGGCAGACACGCGCGCCCGCGTCGCTGAAGTCCACGCGGAGTTGACGCGTGCCCGGCGTCTTACCGCCCTCTATCTCACTACCGTGCTGCCACAGGCCGAAGCGGCGGCCGCCTCATCGCTGGCGTCGTACCGCTCCGGTTCTGTGGACTTCATGACCGTCATCGAAAATCGCATGGTCGTCAACCGATATCGTGAGGAAGTCGTGACGCTTACGGCGGCCGAGGGGCGCGCATGGGCTGACCTCGAGATGCTGATCAGTCACTCTTTGCTCGCGCCAGCGGGGACTAGATAATGGCGAACAATTTAGGGCGTATAGGGCGAGCGTTGGCGTTGGTGCTCATTCCAGTATTCGCGGTAGTCGCCGCGTGGTGGTTTACGCGGCCCGCTGCCGTGCCACCGACTGCCGTTGGAGCAGTCGATCATGCGGCAATGGATATGCCTACCAGCGATAGCGCCACTCCAGTCATGATGGACTCGGCGAGCGCGCGGCGTATCGGCGTGACTTTCGCGCCCGTCACTCAGGAGCCCTTGGGACGTGAGGTCCGCACCGTCGGGCAGGTGGTCGTTGATGAGACCCGCATGCGCACCGTCACCCTCAAGGTCGACGGATTCGTGGAGCGACTGTACGTGGACTACACCGGACAGCGCATGACGCGCGGCACGCCACTGCTGACGATCTATTCGCCCATGTTGGTCACTGCGCAGGAGGAACTGCTTCTGGCCCGCCAACTCACGAACGAGGTCATGGGGAGCAGCATCGACACGCGCACGGGAGCCGACGATCTCGTGCAGGCGGCGCGTCGTCGGCTGCGCTGGTGGGATATCAGTGACGAGCAGATCGCGCGAGTCGAGCAGGCGGGCACGGCACAGCGCGCGCTCACGATATACGCCCCCGTGGGCGGCACGGTTCTCGAAAAGAATGTGACTGTTGGGCAGCGAATCATGGCGGGTGAGCCGCTGTATCGCGTTGCGGACCTGTCGAGCGTGTGGGTGGACGGTGAGGTGTATGAACGCGATCTCGGCGCGATGCGCGTCGGAAACCTCGTGACGGCGACATTCGACGCGCTTCCGGGCGTGTCAATGACGGGTAGGATCGCCTACGTGTACCCCACGCTGTCGGCCGACTCGCGCACCGCACGTGTTCGCGTATCCTTCGCAAACCCCGCGTCACGACTGCTGCCAGGGATGTATGCGACGCTCAGGATGGAGAGCGATACGCGCGGCGTTGTGCTGTCCGTGCCCCGTGGCGCCGTACTCGCGACCGGTAACCGACAACTGGTGTTTGTGCGGCTCGCCAACGGACAGTTGCAGCCCCGCACCGTGAGTATCGGCGCATCGTCCGACGAGCGCGTAGAAATCCTACGCGGTGTCGCGCTTGGAGATACGGTCGTCGCCTCTGCCACCTTTCTCGTCGATGCCGAATCCAATCTCGGATCAGCATTGGGGGGTATGGGCAACATGCCGGGGATGGATATGACGGCTCCAGTCCCACCGCCAGCTAGGAAAGGTGGAGGAGCCCGACCATGATAGCCAGCGTCATCGCGTGGTCGGTTCGGAACAGATTCATCGTCTTGCTCGTCTGTGCGGCGCTGGCCGTTGGCGGCTTCTGGGCGCTCCGCACCGTGCCACTGGAAGCGTTACCCGATCTGTCCGACGTGCAGGTGATCGTGCAGGCCGACTTCAACGAGCAGGCGCCGCGCATCGTCGAGGATCAGGTGACGTATCCGATTGCGGCCGAGATGCTCAAGGTGCCCGGCGCACGAACAGTCCGCGGCTACTCGTTCTTCGGCGTGTCCTTCGTGTACGTG
>JAGNMU010000561.1 GCA_017991005.1 Gemmatimonadaceae bacterium
GAGCAACGGTGTTGCTGCTGCCGACGCTCGCCGAGTGGCGGGTGTTGGGCGCCAACCTGATGTGTTTTTTCGGCACACTGTATGCGCTGCGAGGCGCTGGCGTGCTGTCGTGGTGGATCCCCGATCGGGTGGCGGCGTTCGTGCCACTTGGGCTGGTGATCCTTGTTCCGCTTCTCGGTCCGATCGTTGTGCTGGCACTGGTGCTGGCGGTCACGTTCGGATTGGGATTAGGCGATACTTGGCGCGATTTCCGCGCCGGTGCCGATGCGCGCCGGACCGGTTCGCTCCGCTGACCCGGAGTTTCTCATGGAAGTCATTCTTCGCAACGCCGTCGACAAGCTGGGGCATCCGGGTGACATCGTCACGGTGTCGCCGGGCTTCGCGCGCAATTACCTGATTCCCCGCGGCTTCGCGTTTGCCGCCACCGAAGGCAATCGCAAGCGCATTTCGCTGGAAAAGAGCCGCCTCGAAGCGCTCGAGAACGAGCGGATCGCGGCTGCACAGACCATCGCCGACAAGCTGGGTGAGGTCTCCGTGACCTTCGCCGCGCGTGTTGGTGAAGAGGGCAAGTTGTTCGGTTCCGTCACCACGGCCGACATCGCCCACCAGCTCGAAGCGCAGGGCTACAAGATCGAAAAGCGTCAGATCGAGCTCAACGAGCCGATCAAGGCGCTGGGCGTCTATCGCGTCGGCATTCGTCTGCACGCCGATGTGAAGCCCGAAATCAAGGTGTGGGTGATCAAGCAGTAAGGCTCCACTGCCTGTTGCTCGCCTTCGGGCGAGCGCGACCGGGGGTGCCGTCCGCGGCACCCCCGTTTGTCGTCCCCCCTGTCCGGCACGCGGTTTGCCAAGCAACCTTCAGGAACAGCGTGGGTACCGCCTCGGATGAACCGTCCTGGCGGGGCCCGTACGCTGGACTTCCCCATTCATGAACTCGATGACTGAACGACGCGCCACACCTGGCGAACCCATCGCATTCCGCGCGGCTGAACTCGCCGCCGAACTCAAGGCCAACGACATCGTCGTTCTGGACCTGCGCGGAGTGACGGAAATGACGGACTTCTTTGTTATCGCCAGTGGGACCTCCGATACACACGTCCGATCGGTCGCCGAACACATACAGGCAGGGCTTAAGGCGACTGGCGTGTCTACTACCCTGACGGAAGGTCTGACGCAGGGCCGCTGGGCCGTCCTCGACTATACCGACTGTGTGATTCACGTTTTTCACCCCACGTTGCGGCAGTTCTACCAGCTCGAGCGTTTGTGGGGCGATGCCAAGTCCGTTCCGTTTGTCGAAGGTTCTTCACGTCCCGAACTCTCCGGCGCCGCATCTGCGGCGTCTCGCGCCGCCCGATAACCGGCCGGAGCAGTTTGTGGGCTCTATCTGGGGGAGTCCGGTGATCTCGACCGCAGGACGCTTCGCCCGCTGGGGCGCTCGGCTGGCTGCAGGGCTGACGGGACTGGTGCTGCTCAGCATCGGTGCCTCGCCCGTGCACGCCCAGGGCTATTTCGGTCAGAACCAGGTGCAGTACGATCGACTGCGCTGGAAAGTGATCGAGACCGAACACTTCTTGGTGCACTACTACCCGGAGATCGCCGATGTCGCGCCCGATGCGGCACGCATGGCCGAGCGCTCGTACGCGCGTCTGTCCCGGCTCATGTCGCACCAGTTCCGCGAGAAAAAGCCGATCCTGCTGTTCGGCTCCACCGGCGACTTCGCGCAGAGCAATGTCTTTGGCGACCTCGGCGAAGGCACCGGTGGTGTGACCGACCCGCTGCGTCAGCGTATGGCGCAGTTCTTCACCGGCGACTGGGGCAGTTTTGAACACGTGCTGCAGCACGAAATGGTGCACGTGTTCCAGTTTGACATCTTCTCGCGCGGTCGCGCCGGCGCTGGTCTGCAGAATCTCGCGCAGGTCAATCCGCCGCTCTGGTTCATGGAAGGGTTGGCCGAGTACTTCTCGATCGGCGACAAACACCCCTGGACCGATGCGTGGGTGCGTGATGCCGTCGTGAACGGCACGCTGCCCAGCATTCAGCAGATGATGGAGCGCCCGGACAAATATTTCCCGTACCGCTACGGACTCTCGGTGTGGCAGTACGTGGGCTCACGCTGGGGTGATGAGGTGATCGGCGAAGTGATGAACGCCGTGCCGTCACTCGGGATCGACCGTGCGTTCCGCCGCGAGATCGGCATGTCGCTCGACGATCTCAGCAACGAGTGGAAGCAGGCGATGTCCTCCAAGTATCTCCCGGTGGTCGCCTCGCTCGATCGTCCGCGCTCGTTCGCCGAGCCGTTGTTGTCGCAGCGCCGCTCCAACAGCATTGCGAGCCTGTTCGTGGCCCCTGCCCTCTCCAACGACGGCAAGTACATCACGTACATCGCCTACGGCAGTCTGCTGCGCGGCGAAGTGTTCCCCGACATGTACCTGGCCGACGCCGAGACGGGCAAGCGTCTGGCGCGTCTCGTGCGCACCACCACAAACCCCGATTTCGAGCAGCTGCGGTTCATCTATTCGCAGCCGTCGTTTTCGCCCGATGGCAAGCTGCTCGCGTTCACCGGCCAGCGCGGCGGCCGAGACGTGTTGTATCTCCTCGACGTCAAATCGCGAAAGACGGTCAAACGGTTTGACCTGCCGCTCGATCAGGTGTTGAGTCCGAGCTTCTCGCCCGATGGCCGCAGCCTCGTCTTCAGCGGCATGCGCCAGGGCATGAGCGACTTGTACATCGTGTCGCTCGACAAACCCGGATACCAGCAGCTCACCAAGGACGCCTACGGTGATCTGCAGCCGCAATGGTCACCGGACGGCAAGTCGATCGCCTTTGCCAGTGATCGTGGCGACGAAACCGATTTTGGCATTCTCAAGATCGGCAAGATGCGCATCTCGATCGCCGACGTGGCGACGGGCAACGTGACCGTGCTACCCAATCAGGGTGGCCTCAACATCAATCCGCAGTGGTCGCCCGACGGCCAGTCGGTTGCATACCTGTCGGATCGCACGGGCATCTCGAATCT